>CALJYC010000347.1 GCA_937984275.1 uncultured bacterium
CGCCGTAGATGATCTTCTGCGCCGGGGTGGGCGTGTCGATGATGTCATCGGGTTGCCCCAGGTACTCGGCGATGAGCTCCCGCTCCGGCACCATCATCGACTCGATGAGGTGGGTGGTGAGGAAACCGTCTTGGGCAACGACTCCGGGGGTGAGTGCCAGCTCGGCGACCTTGTGGCTGATGATGTTCAGATCTGCTGCAGCCTGAGCGTTTTTGGCGAACGTCTGGAAGAAGCCCGTATCGTCGACGCAGTGGTAGTCGTCGTGCCCGGCGTGCACGTTGAGGGTGGACTTGGTCATGGCCCGTGCCCCGACATTCAGGACGTAGGTCAGCCTCTTGCCCACCGCCGCATAGAGCGACTCGTGCATGTACGCGATGCCCTGGCCTGACGAGAAGTTCGCCGAACGCATGCCCGTCATCGACATGCCTGCGGTGACCGCCGCCGCGGCGTGCTCGCCTTCGGGCTCGATGAAGATCAGGGGACGCCCGGAGACGTTGATGTGTCCAGCCGCAGCGGCCTCGGCCCAGTACTCGCCCATCTGAGTCGAGGGTGTGATCGGATAGGCGCCGGCAGCGTCGCTCGATTCGCGCTCACACATGATGACGGCGGTGTTGCCATCCAATGCGGCACGTGAACCGGGGTACTTGAAGTTGCCTTCCCCCGCTTTGCCGTGGTCCTTTTTCTTCTTACGGAAGCTCAGTGCGGACATCGAAATCACCTATCAGCCTTTGGCCCTGGTATCTAGGTCGGGGCGTCGCGGAGCGTGCCCTTACGAATGATCTTCTTGGCGGCCGGGCCTTTCACCGGCCCAGCTTTGGGATCGATCCAAACGATGGCCCCTGTGGGGCACCGTTGAATTGGAGCCTGCGTCTTGTGTGGCCTGCTGTAGTCCACCACCGGAAGGTTGTTCTTCATGGTGATGAGGCCGCTAGGAGCGTCCATCTCGCAGCGACCGCAGTTGGTGCAGCCGACCTCGCAGTCCTCAAGGATCTCGTCGCCATTCTCCTGAGAGCTGCAGGCGACCCACAGACGATGGCTTTCCTTGTGAAGGGAGAACAGGTCCTTGGGGCAGACCTCGACACAGTCCCCGCAGGCGGTGCACTTCGCCTCGTCCACCACTGGCAGGTTGTGTGCGTTCATGTGTATCGCGTCGAAGTCGCAGACCACGTCACAGTCACCGAGGCCCAGGCAGCCCCAGAAGCAGCCCTTGCCGCCGCCGGCTACCCGAGCAGCGGATCGACACGTCTGGTGGCCGTGGTACCTGGCATGGTTGCGGGCCACGTTGGTGCCACCGGCGCACGCCAGTCGCGCCACGATCTTTTCCTCAGCCCCGACGTCGACACCGAGGAAATGTGCGATCTCTGCTCTCTCCTCGCCGGAGCTCACCGTGCATTTGCCTGGCAGCGCCTCGCCCGTGGTCAGGGCTTCCGCAAACGGCCGGCACCCGGGAAAGCCACAGGCACCGCAGTTCGCGTGAGGAAGCATCTCCTCCACCACGTCGATTCGCGGATCCTCGTAGACGTACAGCTTCTTATTGGCGATGACCAACGCCGTAGCGAGGATGAATGTGAGGCCACTAATGGCCCCGACCGCCGTGAGAAACAACATGGGTAGAAGGCTCAGAGCTCCGAGTTGTAGGTGCCTACTTCAACCGTGTTTCCGGTACCAGCATCAGCTCCAGGCATCAACCGCTTTTAACGCTGATGGCTGATATCGCCGCGGGAGATCTGCGGCGGCCCAAGCCTATCAAAAGCCGACGAAGGCGTAGCCTTTCTCGCAGGTGCCGTCAGGTGACCTTGGCCACGTCGGTGACCTTCACGACGCGCGTCGTTGGCTGGGCTGGGGTCTCTTCTGGCAGGAACCAGCGCGCCCAGAGCACGCCGGCCTTGTGGCCCTGCGTCCGGATCCAATTGGGGTGGCCGGGGTCCTGGGCGGAGATCACGAGGGTCCAGGTGCCGTCATCGTTGTAGACGATTTGGTGTCCGTTGATCGACACGCGTTCGTAGTCGTAGTTGTACGTGTGAAGGAACTCGTTCCAGATGCATAGGTTCCAGAACGGGCACTTGGGAGCGGTTCCTTCGATGATGAGCGCCTCGTCGTCTTCCAACGCGTAGTTGCCCATTCCATAGGAGGCATCGCCGGCGCCCCAGCCATAAGTGATCGCACCCATGGGAAGGGGCTCCTGCATGGTGTTGGGGTCGCCTATCGGCGGCACCGGCGTGATCGTGCATTGCTCTTTGATCCAGGTGGTCGCGGCTCGGAAGCGTCGTGCCATGTCTTCATCGGTGACCCGTGTCGTCGAAGGCGGGTCGTCCGATTCGATCGTCCAGAGCGCGCGCTTATCGTTGAAGGGGTCGGCAAGATAGTCCCGCGTGATCGCGGCGTTCGTTTTCGGCGAAAGGCGAATCCAGTTTCCTGGTTGCTCCTCGGCGCTCAAGACGATATCGAAGCTTCCGTCGGCGTTGGCTTCCATTTCCCCAATGTGCAGGCTTCCGACGATGCCCTCGGCGGCTCCGCCGTCGTCCGGCCCTTCATACACGCTCAGCGAGAGGTAAACCGCGTCCCCTGCATCGAGGTGGACACGATACGTCCGCGTCGGGTCGAGCGCGGCGTATTGGTAGTAGGCGTCCGCATTGTCGCCGCCCCATTTCTTGTGGCGTCCGACGATGTCGACGAAATGAGGCCGGTCCTTGTCTGCCCAGACGTAGCAGTCGAAGGCCACTTGGGTGAGCGAGAAAATCCACCGATAGCCTTCGATTACGGAGACGTCCTGCTCCACGGCGCGATCGCCAAACAAGAACGTGTCTTCGAGCTCACGCATCGCGTCGATCAGCTCGCGAAAGGCTGCGGTCGTTTCGAATGTTCTTTTGCTCATGGTTGCCTCGGAAGCGTAGGGTGGTGTTTAGAGCTCCGGGACGTTGAAGCGCTCCCCGTAGAATGCAAGCATCGATCGATGAGCACCATCGGGAGTCGCCGGGTTGTTCATCACGATGCTTGTCCCTAGGCTTCGCGGGTCTCGAGAGCTGGAAAGGAGATCGACATGAGATTCATTCTCACGCTTTTGTTGGTTCTAGGGGTGGCGAGTACCGCTCTGGCGGGGCCTCAGTCCACCATCGGTGGAAAGCGCCTGGAAACCGATATGGCGCACAAGGTAGCGACCGGCTGGCCAAGCACCTCCTATGAGTGGTGGAACAAGGGGAGCGGCAAGCTCGATTGGGCATTGGGCGGAGAGCTCGTGTACGGGCCCTGGTCCGGTGCCTGGGACGACCCGCGGATAGCCTTTGCGCTCTACGCACCCCTTCGCTTCCACCTTTGGGACCGCGAGCGGCCCGCGTCCAGAACCGACCTGGGCTTTCGGTTCACGCCCGGTCTCATGGCGGGGTCGGCTGCCGTCAACACCGCGATGGTCATGGCCCGGATGGAGCTCGCGGTTCCAGTGACTGTGGACGTGCACCCGAAGCTCAGCGTGGTCACGGGCGGTGCAATCCCGATTGACCTCGGCTGGACCGAAGGGGTCGGCTTCGTTGGAGCGATACCTCTGCTGGTCCGCTTGGGGGTGGAGATCAAAGGCGGAGACAAGACCGCACCATTCGTTCTGATGGAGGTCGGGCCGGGCTTCGGTTTTGGCCAGGGTAACTCCGACGTTACCCTTGCGGCTCGCATTTGGGCGGGAACGACGTTCTGGTCCGTCATCGGCAAGTGACCGCGTCGTCGAAGGCGTCGCGAACCTCGATGGGGAGCGCGGCTCGCTGCGCGGTTTCGAGGCTTAGGTAACGCGCCTTCAAACTTCGCCAGCCTTTGACTTGGAAGGTCTTGGCCACCGAGCGGAAGGGTCGGCCGAGCAGCTCTCCATCGTAGAGGGTTTTGTTTCGATCGAATGCGGCCTCATTGAATCGGGTCTGCCCGGCGGCTTTGTGACGCTCGTAGGCTCGTTCGTTCTGCTCCATGAGCGGCACGTGAATCCGAACGATTTCGTTCAGCAGGGGCGCTAGCGCGCCGATGTGGGCAGGGGTGGGATCGTCCCCGTCTTCGACTTTGCTTGCGCCATGCCGGTGCAAACGTTCGAGCCAAGCGCGCACCGTGGGAGCGCGCTCCGCAATGATCCGCTCGGCACAAGGATCGCTGGTGTTCATCCCCAACTCCCCGTAGACGCTTGCGTCCGCCAATGTGAACCGGCCGCCGAACAGAAACGGTCGCTCGCGGAGCACGCCTTCGACGAGATCGAGCGAGCGGTTGAACGCTTCGTCGAGGAGCGTGTGAGTCTCAGGGAAGCCGGGGCGGCTTGGCGGCGTCAAGCCCCTGGGCAAACCCTCCACCCGGTACCCGTCGGGTGCCACGCTGAACAAGTAGGGAAGGCGTCGTACCTGCCGCCGCGCGACCCATTGAGCGAATCTCCGCCGCCCGAGGGCTGGCAGCGGCTTTGCCATTTCGTCTGCAACCCGTTGGCCAGCGTCGTTGTCCTTCGCCGAGGTAACCCAGCGATGGTGGTGCGCGACGTAGAGCCCAAACTCGTCGAAGTGGTCGTCGATCAACCGCGTGACTAGCTCGCACGTGGGGTGGCGCGGGATCAGTCGCCGTGAGTCCGTGCCGTGGTGGTGGTCCAGCCAGTGCGCGATCGCGGTCGAATCGTAGAGGTTGCTGCCGTCGTCCGCGAAGAGAAACGGCACCAATGGATACTCGTCCAGTTCGTCGCGCAGCGGGTACGTCAGCGGCAAACGACCCGCCTTCAAGCGCTGCACGCGACGGTTGAAGCGAAGCCCTTGGATGACTCCGCCCTCACCGGGCAGCCAGTCGTAGTCGACATGCGCGAAGTCGCACATCGCGCGGACCTTCAGTGAGAAAGGCGAAAGTACCGAGCCCCAGATCGTGTATTTCACGGTGTCTCCTTCTCAGAGGTTGAGCGGGATTTCGCGCCAGATCGGCAGCTTGGCTGTTTCAGCACTCGCGCGTAGTAGTACGCGTCTTCGTTGGGGTCAGGCAACGGCATGTTGCACGTTGAGCTTCCCGCTCACTCCAACGCGATCGAGACCACGTCTCGCGAGGCTTGACATTCGGGCCCCCGGCGCGCATTTTTTCCGCACAATTGTGTGATGTGGGCACCTGCATTGCACACTCAACCGGGGAGTCGGACATGAAACGTAGCTTGGTTTTTTTCACTCTGTTCACGTTATGGGGCGGGTGCAGCGACACCTCCGGTGACGAAACAGGTGGTGTGGCCATCGAAACCTACAACCTCGCGCTCGCAGGGTCGTTCATTGCGTACGAACAGCAACGTCGTGAGCTGCTCCCCGATGCGATCGCAGACTCTGATGCCGACATCCTATGCCTCCAAGAGGTCTGGGCGCAGGCGGACAAAGTAGCGATCCGGGACGCTGCTTCAGCGAAGTTCCCCAACGTGTTCATTGTCGAGGATGACCTCTTGACGCCACTCGACGACCCCGAAGACCAAAACGGGGATACCCCGCCACTACCGACGGAGGTGCCCTGCCCGGAAGGCGACGCCAAGGATGCTATGGATGCGGCGATCGACTGTGCAGCGCTGAACTGCAATACGCTATCGCCGGGTGACGAGAACGGACAAACCACGAGCATCGACTGCGCGATAGACGAATGCCTCCCGGCGGTCGGCTCGCTCCTTGGGATCCCGCGTTGCTACGCTTGCCTCGCGACTCAGCTCCCGACGAGCACGTTCGCCCAGATTCGCTCAAGCTGCCCCACGGTGGTCGAGCAGGACCTAGCCTTCGAGGGCCAGAACGGCGTCATGATCCTCTCTCGCTATCCCTTGAAAGACCAGGTGCACTGGGTGATCCCGGGAACGTGGAACCGCCGCGTGATCATGAGCGCCACCGCCGAGCTGCCTGGCGGCAAAGAGCTCGACGTCTACTGCAACCATCTCACGCCGGTCTTCGCCGGCCTCGCCTTTCCCTACACCGGCCAGTATGGAGCTGGACAGACGGACGCGGCAGGCTGGGAAGCAGAACTACTGCTTCAAACGCAAAAGCTCATCGATCATGTCGAGGTAACGAGCGGGCAAACGCCCGCCGTGATTCTCGGTGACCTCAACGCCGGGCGCGACTACCCTCCACAAGACATCTTCGCAGACGGAGAGGCGGCCCTGGACCTCTTGGAGACCGCGTTCACCCCGGCGTACACGGCGGACTACGTGCCCCAATGCACATTCTGCACCAGCAATCCGGTCCGCGAACCCGGAGCGGACGACGTATCGAACTGGATCGATCACATCCACCTCTACAATCTGCCCGCTACGTCTGTCGTCACGACGGAGCGCACCTTTGACGAGGACGTCCTGTCGGTACCCGCCGGAGCCGGGGGCGCTGGTGGCGGCGGTGGCTCTGGCGGTGCTGGCGAAATGCTAGTCCCGCTGTCCGATCACTTCGGCATGCGCTCGGTCATCGACGTGCCGTAGAGGCGGATTCAATCTTACTCGGCGCGCAGGACCCAAAGAACGGCTCCGCGGGCGCCTGGCAACGTCACAGTCAAGACGTCGTCTTCGAGGTTCATGGCGACAGCTTCCCCGGTTTCGGGATCGAGCAGACGCGCTTCGCGGAATGCACCCTCGATCCGGAGTGCATCGGTGCGCTGCTCATAGCTTTCGTTGAAGAGGAAGTAGACATCACCCCCGACGACCTGGCGATGCCGCACGGACAATTGCAGGCCCGCCAACTCGATTGGCCCCAGCGACGGCGTTACGCCTGCAGCAGCGATTGCTGCTGGGATTTCATCCACAGAAGACACGATTCGGACTGTGGAACGCAAGCTCTCGACGAGCACACTCACCTCCGCATCTCTGGCTTGTGCATCGA
>CALJYC010000348.1 GCA_937984275.1 uncultured bacterium
CGATGTCCCGGCCCACCGCGCGTAGGATGCCGTTGTAGTCGAGCCCTTCGTGCTCATAGAAGTCGGCGTCCTCGGCGGCAAGGACCGAGAGGACCATGTGCCGGGGGACCTTCGACATCGGAATCACAGTCCTGCGCTCGGAAAAGATCTCGCCAATGACCTTCTTGTGGCGATCGTAGACCCGCGTGGTCTGCTGTGGCTTGTAGTCGCGCAAGGCGCTGACGGATGGCAGGTCGCGGCTAAAGTACGCGTACGAGCCCAGGACCGTGAGCGCGCCTACCACCAGCGCCGTGCCGATCAGCTTTGGCAGCATCGACGTGCTGTTCGGCTTCCGCTTCTTGCGCTTGCTTGGCTTGCGCTTGCTCGGCTTGCGCTTGCTCGGCTTGCGCGTTGTCTTCTGGGTTTGCTTCCCTGCCATCTCGTCCGCCGGCGCCTATAGCATCCCCTGCTTGGCACCTTCCCCCTAATTCACGACAGTTGGGCCTACCTAATCATTCCCGAGGAATTTCTCGATCACTTGGTCGGCCTTCTTTACCGAATTCATTAGGAATCTCGCTTTGAGCTCCTGATGCCGCTCGGCCGGTAGACGCGGCCTGCCGTCGCGAGCGAGGGTCTGCATCGTGATGGCGGCCGCGACCGAAATGTTGAGGCTCTCGACGAAGCCGCGCATCGGAATCGCAAATGTCCCATCAGCCAGGTTGCGCATCTCGGGCGAGACGCCGCGATGCTCGTTTCCGAACACCACCGCCAAGCGAGGCGTGCCATGAAGGTCTTCCGGTTGCGTCTCAGCACCCATGGCGGCGACGTAGATCGCGTAGCCGTCCTTCTTCAAGTGTCGCGCACACGCCTCGGCGCTTGCGTAGCGCACGACATCCAGCCATCGGTGCGTGCCTTTCGACACACCCCGGGACGCGCGAAAGCCGTGTTCCCCGACGATCACGTGCACCGACTGGACCCCAAACGCGTCTGCGCTTCGTAGCACAGCGCTCGAGTTGTGCGGATCCGCGATACGGTCGAGCACCAACACCAAGCTGTCGGTCCGGCTCCGCACGACCTCTTCGATTCGTTCTAGACGCTCGGGCGTCACGATCGGCGAGAGCGCCTCGATGACCACCTCCGCTGGCCGTTCGAGCGGGGGAGGGCCCTCGATCTCGATTACATCTGCGTCATCTGCCCGCACCTACTGTGCGGACTTCTTGGGGTCGACGATGACGCCAACGACGAGCGTCCCACCCTGATAGGTCTGCCCGGCGACGAAGAAAGGATCGCCAGCGGAGGCGACGACCTGCAGGAGCGGCAGATAATCGGATTTATCGGGCCGGTTGATCGCCGCCTTCACTTTGTAGCGCCCATCGGGCATCACCCGGAGAAGAGTCAGCTTCATCCTGCGGCCGTTGGGCAACGAAACCAGTGCGTCCTTACCAGGGGTCAGCTTGAGCTTCGGCCGGGACAAGATCGTCATCGAGCGGAAGGAATTGAACGGCGGCCTTCGGAGAGCGGTCAGCTTCTCGAGCTGCGGGTCAATTTTACCCGCCTCCTCTTTGGCCAGGACGACGAGCACCTCGGCTGGGACGCTGGATGTCGTCGAGGCGCGATCCGACCTGGCCAAGGAGCTGCCCTGGGCGGAAGCGCCAGAAGTAACGGAAGCGCCAAACAAGATGGCGATTACCAGCAAGTGTCGAATGAGACTCATGGAAGCCCTACCTCTTCGTCATCGATCCACACCACGGCCAAGGACTCGCCGGCGCCGCCCTCGACCTCGAAGATCGTCCCCGTGTTGGAACCGAAATCGGCTTCGACGACCTCCGATCCTCGCGTGATCGGCGACGGGTCGAGTTGAGACTCCGGCCACGCCATCACAGCCAAGAAGATCGCCGCGGCCGCCGCGAAGCCGGTCGCTACGCCGCCCCACACACGTCGTTCACGGCCACCCGGAACAACATGCAGGGCCGGCTGACCATGCTCCGGTCGCTCGATCGGCACGACGGGCGCGCCAATCTCATTTTCGATCCGCGCGAACAGCGCGTCGGAGTCGATCTCCCCCGCCCATTGCGCCGCAACACCCTTCATCGCGGCGCGAACCTGCTCCCACTCGCGCAACCGCGCGGCGCCCTCCGGCGAGCCCTCGAGATCTCGGCGCACAGCGGCTTCCTCGTCCGGAGCGAGCTCTCCGTCGAAGAACATCTGAAGCTTCTCGTCTTGTGTCTTGGGGCTCTCCATGGCTAATCCTCGGAAACCACCTCTCCGGAAAGGTACGGCGCAAGAGCGACCTGCATCTTCTTCCTGGCGTGAAACAAACGGCTCATAATCGTCCCTTTCGGGACTTCCAGGGCCTCGGCCATCTCTTCGTAGCTCATACCCTCGATTTCGCGGAGCACGATGACTGCGCGATGGTGCTCGGGCAGCTCCGCGAGAGCGGCTTGAATGGCACTCCCAAGCTCGCGGCGAAGCGCCGTCTTTCCTGGGTTCGCGTCCGTAACGCGTGGCACCAGCGCCCCATCGCCCGCGACCTCGCTCTCTTCGTGAAGCACGCGCTCGTCGAAGTCTAGGCTCTTCCGCCTGCTGGTGCGCCGAACGTGGTCGATGGAGACATTCATGACGATACGATAGAGCCAAGTATAGAAGCTCGAGCTCCCCTGAAACTTGTGTATGTTTTTGTGGACCTTGACGAAAGCATTTTGAACCGCATCGAGGGCGTCATCTTCGTTCTTGACGACGCCCATGGCCACGGCAAACGCCCGACGATGATACTTATCGAAGAGCGCCCGAAAAGCCGCGGAATCTCCTGCTTGTACGCGTTGTACCAAATCATGGTCGCCCTTTGCGGAGGAACCGTCTGAGGCCTCCTCAGATTTGGACGCATTGGACAGCGGTTGATTCACCCAAGATCCTCGACGTTTTCAAGGGGTTAGTCGCCGTCGCGACCCACGCGTGATGGTCTACGCGCAAATCATCGTGAAGGCCAGCTATCGACGTGGCGCGGTCCTTACAATCCCGGTTTTTGCCTGGTTTTCGTCGTGCAGGGAGCTACCTTCAGCCGGTGCTGGACCTGGGCTCTCTGAATTCTCGTCAGCGCGAGGCAGTCGTTCACGAGGGGGGGCCGCTCGTGGTCTTTGCCGGCGCCGGAAGCGGCAAGACCCGCGTGATCACGTTTCGTATCGCGCACCTGATCGCCACGCACGACGTGGCGCCTTGGAGAATTCTCGCGGTCACCTTCACCAACAAGGCGGCCGGCGAAATGCGCGAGCGTTTGTTGGGTTTGCTCGGCGAGCAGGGGGCTCCCGTTCAGGTAGGGACGTTTCACGCGACATGCGCCCGGTTGCTCAGGCGCCACGGAGAGAGCTTGGGGCTTTCGAAGGATTTCACGATCTACGACGACCAGGATCAGCTGGCGCTGGTGAAGCGCGTGCTTCGCGATCTGGGTCTCGACGAGAAGCGATATCAGCCCAAGGCAATGGCAGGCCGGATCAACCGTGCCAAGCAAGAAGTCCAGGGGCCTGCCGACATCGAGACGCCTGACACCTGGTCCGAGGTCGTACGCCGCGTGTACACGACCTACGAAGAACGGCTTCAGCAAGCCAATGCTCTCGACTTCGGTGATTTGATCTACCGCACCGTGCGTGCGCTCGAAGCTGACGATTCCTTTCGTGACGCGGTGATCGGGCGCTTCTCTCACGTGCTCGTCGACGAATTCCAGGACACCAACCACGCGCAGTTCCGCCTCGTCCAGCTTCTATCGGAGGGCCACCGGAACCTATGTGTCGTCGGGGACGACGACCAGAGCATCTACCGATGGCGCGGCGCGGATCGCCGAAACATTCTGGATTTCCGCGCCTCCTTCCCGGACGCCACCCTGGTCAAGCTCGAGCAGAACTACCGCTCGACGCAGCGAATCCTCCGCGCTGCCAACGCGGTAATCGCGCGCAACACCGATCGCGAGCCGAAGGAGCTCTGGACCGACAACCAAGAGGGGGACGCCATCCTGGTCGTCCGCACCATGGACGAACGTGACGAGGCGCGCCTCGTGCTGCGAGGCGTGCGCGAGCTCCTCTCCCAGGGACACAGCCTTTCCGACGTTGCGGTCTTCTATCGCACGCACGCTCAGTCGCGCGTGATCGAAGAGTCGCTTCGAAGCGCCAACATCGGCTACCGCATCGTCGGCGGCATGCGCTTCTACGATCGCGCCGAGGTGAAAGATCTGCTCGCGTATCTACGGGTGATGATCAACCCCGCGGACGACATGAGCCTGCTTCGAATCATCAACACGCCGTCCAGGGGGATCGGCAAGACCACCATCACCCGCCTCCTCGATTCCGCCGCGGAGCAGGCGCGAACCCTTTCGGACCTCCTCGACGACGAGCTTACGCGTGCCCAATTCGGCAGCGCCGCCCGCAAGCGTCTCAGCGCGTTCCACGGCCTCATGTCCAGCCTCCGCGACATTGCGGCTTCCGGGGCCCCACTCGGCGAGATCGGTGCGGAGCTCGTGAACCAGAGCGGGTATGCCGAGATGCTGCGGCACGACGACACGCCCGAGGCCGACGCACGGTTCCAGAACATCCAGGAGCTCGTCGCCTCAATGGACGAGTTCGAGCGCGAGCATACCGAATCCACGCTGGCGGACTTCCTCGAGAATGTGACGCTACACACCTCTGCCGACGACGCCGCCGGTGGTGCGCTCGCCGGCGATAGGGTGACGCTCATGACGGTGCATGCTGCCAAGGGCCTCGAGTTTCCGGTCGTCATGGTCACCGGCCTCGAAGAGCAGGTATTCCCGTTCAAGGGCATCGATCCTTGGGAAGATCCCGAGGAGCTCGAAGAGGAGCGGCGGCTCGCGTATGTGGCGTTTACGCGAGCGAAGGAGCGGTTGGTTCTGAGCTTTGCCGCGATTCGGAGGATCTTCGGCCAGCAACGGGTCGGTATTCCCTCGCGATTCCTCACTGAGTTGCCGGGAGAAGACATCGAGTGGATCGGCGCGAGATCAAGCTCCCCTTCGCGCCCTTCAGCCCCCGCGGAGCCCCGCCGCGGTCCGACCGACAGCTACGTAGACTACAGCGAAGGTTCCGACCTCTCCGACCTCGAAGGCCTACGGCGCGGTGTGCAGGTTCGGCACCCGAAGTTCGGAGTGGGTGAGGTGACCGAGGTCATGCAAGGATCACCGCCGCGCGTTTCCGTGCACTTCCCTGGCTGGGGTACGCGCAAGATCATCGCGTCATATCTCGAGCCCGCCTAACCTGCTCCCGGTGAACGTGCCAGTGCCAGTGTCAGTGTCAGTGCCAGTGCCAGTGCCAGTGCCAGTGCCAGTGCCAGTGTCAGTGTCAGCGCCAGTGCCAGTGCCAGTGTCAGTGCCAGTGTCAGTGTCAGTGTCAGTGTCAGTGTCAGCGCCAGCGCCGGTGTCCCGCCTAGTCAGACTTGGTGCTTGAGTTCGATTTGGTCTTGCTGCTCGACTCGGGCTTCGGTGCGGCGCTCTTCGACGAAGACTCGCTCGAATCGCTGCTCTTGGCGCCACTCCCCGATCGGTTCGAGGGCCCGGAGTAGAGATCGGACTCCCAGCCACCGCCCTTGAGGATGAAGCCGCCGCCACCGATCATGCGGCGGGCTTCGTCCTTGCCGCACTTCGGGCACTTCCTGAGCGGCTTCTCCGTGATCCGCTGCTCGCGCTCAAATTCGTGGCCGCAGTTGTCGCAACTGTAATCGTAGGTAGGCATAGCGACGCGCCTCAGTCGTATTCTTCGCCGAGCGCGCTGACGAACTTGTGCGTCCACAGAATCGCGTCTTTTCGCCCACCCTCGCCGTCGAGAATCCCCTGCGCGAGGAGCCCTGTCTTACGGTACCCGGCGGCGACGAATGCGGTCGAAATCTCGACGTTGTCGTTGGGTGCGAAAGCAAACGTGGCCACGATCCCCCGCTCCTGAAGGTTGTCCGCTAGCACGCGAAGGCCTGCGATCACGGCGTGCGTCTCGTTCTCGGTCGTTGGCAGTCGCAGCACCTCGACGAGGGCATGCCCGAAGCAGTCTTGGAACTCGGCCGAGAGGTAGTTGGTCTTGCTGCGACGAACGCTGGCGTCGTAGTAGATGCGCTGCGCGTCGCGCCCGAACATATCGAACGAGCCGAAGGCTGGATTCTTCTTCCACGCTGCATCGCGCGCTGAGAGGGCGTCCTTTTCGGTTGCGGTTCTAACCGAGGCGCCCTTGATCTTGTCCGGTATGGCCTCGGCGGCCTTCTTGGCTGCATTGATCGTCCGTTCGGTGAGCTTGGCCGAGGCGTCCGTGACTTCGATCGAGGCGGTCTTGTCGCCGATGACGCAGCCACACAGATGTCCGTCGCTGCGTTTGTAGAAGCCAGGGATCGTCCCTTCGCGCACGAAGCCGACGCGCGTCCACGAAGAGACCTCGTCCTTCTCGACCAGGGTGATGACCTTGTCGACGTTCTCTTGGGTAGCGACCGATTGAATGTAGAGGCGCTTCGCCGGAAGCGCGCCCGCCCGGAAGTCGATCACGCGAATGCATCGCGTTCGACGGTTCAGCAGGAGGCAAAGGTAAGCGCTGTCGCTCCTAAAATAGAGCTCTTCGACGGTAGGCTTTTTGGGGGGTCGTTTAGCGGCAGCAGCTTTCGCTCGGACCATGCGTCAACACCTTGAAAATACTTTGGTTTTCAGAACGAGGCGCAATGTAGTGTGTCGATCCCATCGTGTCAAAAGGACAGGGGCAGGCCCGACGCGCGGACCTGCCCCCTCCTGATTGTCTAAGCTCGACTACTTGAGTGCTGCGTCGATCGCGGCCTTGAACGCCGGGTAGGGCTGGGCTCCCTGAAGCAGCTTGCCGTTGATGAAGAACGACGGGGTGCCGATTCGCGCGCCAGCCTTGGCCACCGCCGCCATGTCGGCTTCGACCGCAGCTTTATGCTTGCCGGAGTCGAGCGCAGCCTTGAAGGCCTTCATGTCGATGCCACCGACTTGCTCGGCGAATTTCTCGAGATTCTCCCGGGAAAGCGTCTTCTGGTTCTGGAAGAGGAGGTCGTGGTACGCCCAGAACGCCTTATCGCCCTTCTGAGCAAACACCTCACGACCGGCTTGCGCTGCCGGCTGGGCGTCCTTGTGGAACGGCAGCGGGTAGTCACGCCAGACGATCTGCACCTTGTCGCCGTACTCCTTCATGACCTGGGCCACGGTCGGGTTGACCCGGCTGCAGAACGGGCACTGGAAGTCGCTGAACTCCTGGATCACGACCTTCGCGTTCTTGGCGCCCTTGGTCGGAGCCTTCTTCGGAACCGCGATGTCGTAGATTTTGTTGGCGTCCGGCGCAGCGGCAGCCGGTGCGGTCTTCGGGCCTGTCTCGCCGGTGGCGATCGTCTTTGCGTAGACCTCTGCCCTCGGCGTGCCCTTGGCGACGAGCGCTTTGGCTTTGGCGAGCTCCTCGTCAATCACGGCTGTGAAGGCCGGCAGAGGCTGTGCCCCTCGAAGGTTGCGGCCGTTGATGAAGAACGCCGGGGTGCCACGAGCGCCCAAGCTGCTGGCGAGCGCCTGCTGCTCCTGAATCGTCTTGCCGTACTTGTCGTCGGCGAGCGCCTTCTTGAACTTGGCCATGTTCAACCCCAGCTCCTTGGCCCACTTTTCGAGATTGTCGGTGGTCAAGGTCTTCTGGTTTGCGAACATCTTCTCGTGCATCGCCCAGAAGCCCTTGTCGCCCTTCTGTGCATGGGCTTCGAGCGCGGCGTTTGCCGCCGGCTTGGCGTTCTTGTGGAAGGGGAGCGGGTTGTTCATCCAAACGACCCGAACGTCCTTGCCGTACTTGTCCTGGACTTGCTTGATGGTCGGTTCCACACGGCCGCAGAACGGGCACTCGAAGTCGCTGATCTCGACAATCGTGACGAGCGCGTCGTCAGCACCCTTTTGCGGCTCGTTGCCCTTGAGTGGGACTTTGTACACCGCCTTGGGATCGGGCTGCCCCGGCTTGGCCGCCGCTGGTTTCGGCTTGGCATCGGCAGCCTTGGTGAGGCCGTCCTTCGTGACCGTGGCGTACATCTGTGCCTTCGTCACGCCTGCCTTGAGGAGACCTTCGGCCGTCGCGATCTCTTCGTCGATGACCTTCTGGAACGCGGCGAACGGCTGTGCGCCGCGCAAGGTGCGTCCGTTCACGAAGAAGTACGGGGTACCACGCGCGCCGACCTGGGTAGCAATAGCCTGGTCGCCCTGGATCGCCTTTGCGTGCGTTCCGTCGTCGAGCGCCTTCTTGACCTTCTCTACGTCGAGACCTGCCGCTTTGGCGTAGCCCTCGAGTTGCTCACGACCCAATGCCTTCTGGTTCGCAAAGAGCACGTCGTGCACCTCCCAGAACTTGTCGTTGCCACCCTGCGCGTAGGCTTCCATCGCCACCGCGGCCGCAGGAGCTGCGTTGGGGTGGAACCCCAGCGGGTTGTTGCGCCATACGATGCGAACCTTGTCACCGTACGTGTCGATGACCTGCTTCGTCGTCGGCAAGACCCGAGCGCAGAAGGGGCACTGGAACTCGCTGAACTCGACGATCGTGACCAGCGCGTCCTTCGGGCCCTTTGATGGCTGTGCGTCGGTGACCGGGATCTTGAACCGCTCGACGTCGCCTGCAACAGCGACATCCGCGGCTTGCGCTTCTTCGGCGTCGCCACCCTCGGCGACCGTAGCTGAACGTGAGCCGACGACGTGTCCGAGCGAGAACCCGCCGATGGCCATCACGATGGCTAGTAAAATTGATGAACCTTTACTCATATCTTTATCCTCCCACCACGACTCCGCGGCGAGCTTGAAACCAACTCAATGTTCGAATGAACAAACCAAATGCCGGGACGGCCGCCCAAGACAGGCGGCCGGTGCTAGCGAGGTGGTCGTTCGACTCTGCGTGAATGTTCGGACCGCGCGTCTCCGTCGACGCGGACATCCCATCGGATGCCCGTGCGGGGAGGAGCGTTCCAACGAATCGGTTGAGCCCAGCTCATGGCGACTGGCACGAGCGTGTTGACCGAGGTGCCGTGCGTGCTCGCGGGCATGCAGCGCGGATCGTCCGTCCGTTCGCACCATAGTGGCGGCGCGGCGGGGGCCTTGCGAATCTGCGCGCTCTCGGCACAGCCCTCCGCAGAAAGCCGGTCGCACATGCAGTCGGATGCGTCTGCCGGCGCCGCGTCGACCAATAGCATTGCTGCGACGGCCACTACCTGGAGGAGGGTTCTCATGAAGGCGAAGTCAAAGTCTACCGCTCCAACGAGCGCCCGCAAGAGATCTTCCCAAAGATCTCCGCAAAGGTCTCCACAGAAATCACGACGTGGAGCGCAGCAACGGGGGGTGAAACCAGGGGTGCAGGATGTCGGATAGTGGGAGAGGAGAGAGTACAGTTTGGTGTCCGATCTCACCCCCCGTTGCTCAAAGTGGGAACGCCGGGTCCCGTGGGTCTATTCCATGGAGGATGCCGGTTTTGAAACCGCGTTCGGAAACCCTGGGATTGTTGCCGCGAGGAGGCGTTCGAGTCCCTCGAGACCAGGGCTCTGCGCGGTCGCGCGTCCCACGTAGACGAGACTCTGCGGGTACCACTGTAGAAAGTCTGGGTTCTTGCGGACTCGATCGATGTAGATGAAGCGCCCCGCGTCTTTGAGCTTCCGATGGAGCGCCACGTGCCAAAATTCGTGCCGGAGCGCCGCAGGGTCGATACGACGCAGTGCGGCATATCGCTCGATCATCGATTCTTGCAGCTCCAGGTCGAGGGATACGTACGAGTCGCACAGCAAGGCGACGAGGTCATAGGCGCGAGGGCCGAGAAGCGCGTCTTGGAAATCGATGACGGTCAGCGCGTCCGTGGGTCCCGCCATGAGGTTCTTCGATTGATAGTCTCGGTGGACGAATCCATACGGCATCGTCTCGATCTCACGCACGATCGTCGCGAACGCGTCGCCCAGCGTCGCGGCTCGCGCAGCATCGAGCGGCCCAAAGAGCGCTTCGAGCCCCCACTCGCGAAAATGATCGAGCTCCCAGTCGAGTAGCTCGCGGTCGAAGCGGCGCTGCGAGACGATCGAGCCTTCGGGTAGATCGACGCACCGTTCATGCAGGTCGGCGAGCAGATCGATCGCGTTTCCGTAGAGTCTCGGCCACTCGGTGCGCGGTGTGTTCCGGAGCTGTTGCTCGAAGGTCACGTCGCCGAGGTCCTCGAGCAAAATGATTCCGTTCCCGAGATCTTCGACATAGATCGTGGGGACCGGCAGCCCCTTCGACTCGAGGAGCTCGGCGACCTCGAGAAATGGCAGCCGCTGGCTGTCGGGCTGGTTGCCTCCCTCGTCGCTCCGGAATGCGTCTGCCGGAAGCTGCATGGCAATGACACTTGCAGGACGACCGGCAGCGGCATCTGCGACCCGGACGCGAAAATAGCTTCGCGTCGAGGCATCCCCCCGCAACTTGATGACCTCTGTCGAGGGCAAGGGTTCGCCATACAGCTTCCCGAGAGCCCGATTCAGGTTAGGCAGCGTCATGCGCGGGCGCAGCGTACGTCAGTTGGGACAGTTTGCGAAGAGAGGTATCTTTGGCCTGAGTGATGACCGACCCAGGCGCTATTGGTCTTGGAACCACGTTGGCCGGCCGCTACGAGCTGGTCGCGGAAGTAGCCCGTGGAGCCATGGGTGATGTGTTCGAAGCACTCGATCGCGTCGAGGGATCCAAAGTAGCGGTCAAGGTTCTGCGCGCCGAGTACCTCGCCGACGAGTCGATGCGCAGGAGGTTTCGGAGGGAAGGGGCAGTGCTCAAGGCCCTCGACCACCCGGCGGTCGTCCGATTGCTCGAGGTCGCCGTGGATGACGATGGGGTGGTCTTCCTCGTGACCGAGTTTGTCGACGGCGAAACCCTCGCGGAGCGGTTGTCGAAAGGCCCCCTCAGCATCGAGGAAACCGATGCGTTGGTCGACGCCCTGTGTGACGGTTTAGGCGCTGTGCACCGTCACGGTGTTCTTCACGGGGACCTCAAGCCCGCGAACGTCATCTGGCCAGGGGAGGGATGTCCGCGCCTCGTGGACTTTGGTGCGTCGAAAATTCTCGGCCTCGATCGACTGACGGCGACCGGCGAGATCAGCGGGACTCCGGCCTATATGGCGCCCGAGGTGCTCACGGGAAAGGCCGACGTCGATCATCGTATCGATGTCTATGGACTCGGGGTCGTCCTCTATGAGGCGTTGAGCGCGAAGCCGCCCTTTCACGATGGCCATGTCGGCCGGCTCATGATGAAGATCGACGCGGGCGACAGCCTTCCCCTCGACGCGGTCGCCGACGTTCCCGACGCGATCGCGCGGGTGGTCGACCGCGCCATGCACCGCCACCGAGACGATCGATATGCCGACATGGCCGAGCTGAAGACAGCGTGGCAGCGAGCGCGGCAGGCATGAGCGGGGCGGACGCGATTCGAGCGGTGTGTGAAGCGGCCGGAATGTCGGAGCCAGACGGGTGGGGTACGTACTTCGATGTCGTCCAAGCCTGGGATGCGCGAACCGATCTGACGTCGGCCCGCACCGACATCGAGCTTGCCGAGATCTTGTTTGTCGATGCGGCCCAGATGATCCGCGCAGGATGGGTCGCGCCGTCGGCTTCCCTGGTGGACATCGGCGCCGGCGTGGGCGCCCCGACGCTTCCGATCCTGGTCTCGGACCAGACGCTGCGGGGAACTCTCGTCGAACCGAGGCGGATTCGCACGGCGTTCTTGAGGACGGCTGCGGGAACGCTGGGCATCGCTGGCCGCGCGACCATGCTCGAGCAAAAGGTCGACCCGGCCAATCCGGCCGTCGAGGGAGCGCCGTTCAGCATCGCACTCTCGCGAGCGACGTTTTCGCCCGAGGAGTGGCTGCCGATCGGTGCGCAGTTGGCCGAGGAGGTTTGGGTGCTCACCGCGGGGACGGAGGTCGCCGACACCGGTGATCTGCGGTTGCATCGCCGACTGGACTACGAGGTCCCGTCTAGCGGCGCACCGAGATCGATCCTGGCGTACCGTAGCTAGCGGCGGCGCCTGGCCGGGATAATTTGAATCCGCCGACGAGTACCCTCGCCCTGCGACATCGTGCTCACCCCGTCGAACTTGGCCAACGACATGTGAACGACCCGGCGGTCGCGGGCGTTCATCGGTTGGAGGGTTACTACCTGGCCCTCGTCGACGGCGCGGTCGGCCTGGCGCTTGGCCATCGAGATGAGACCGTCGTCGTGGCGCTCGCGGTAGTCGCCGGAATCGACGATCACGTGGCGTCGCCCTTCAGGGAATCGGTTGACCATCTTGTTGATCAGGAACTGGAGAGCGTCGAGCGCGGCGCCCTTCTTGCCGATCACACGGCCGGAGTCCTCGCCGGTCACGTCGAGCTCGATTCGCTCCGCGTCGGAACGAATCTCGACCTGAACATCGAGGTCCATCAAGTTGATGAGCTCCTCGAGAATCTCCGCGGCCTCCTCGGCTTTGCCGTCTCCGGCGTACTGAGAAGGGTCTTCCTGGGTTGGCTGATCGAGAATCAGCGCTCCGTCACGCGGTTTACCTTTAAGCTCGTCCACGGCGAGTCCTCTTCTTTCTGCGGGGCTTGGCCCGCTTGGGTGAGGCTGCTTCCGAATCTGCAGCCGCTTGATCGTTGTCGTCGTCGGCGTCGTCTGAAGTAGTCGTCAAGGCCGCCGTCTCTTGGTCCATCTTCCAGTACATGTATCGCTGCTGCGTGATGCCGATGGCGGAGCTGGTCACCATGTACAAGCACAGGCCCGTCGGCAGTAGCAGCATGAAGAACGTCATCATCAGAGGCATCGCGTAGAGCATGACCTTGGCCTGCGTCGCGTCCATTTGGACCGGCGTGAGCTTCTGCTGGATGAACATCAGTGCGCCGAGGATGACCGGTAGCACGTAGAGGGGATCGGGGGACGAGAGGTCGACCCACCACCAGATGAACGGCGCGTGATAGAGCTCGATGCTCGTCGAAAGCGTCTGATACAGGGCGAAGAAGATCGGCATCTGCAGCAGCACCGGAAGGCAACCGCCGAGCGGGTTGACCTTGTGCTTGCGCCAGAGCTCCATCATCGCGGCGCCCTTCTTTTCGCGATCGTCCTTGTAGAGCTCGTTGATCTTGTCGATCTCTGGTTTCAGCGCCCGTTGCTTCGCCATGTTGCGGAATTGCGGAATGACGAACGGCAGGAGCAGCACCCGGACGAGAAGCGTGAGCAAGATGATCGCCACACCCCAGTTGCCGATGAACCCGTAAATCGTGCGCAGCAGCCAGCTCATCCCCCGAGCGATGAAGCTGAACCAGCCGAGATCGATGACGTTGGAGGCGAGGTGCCCAAACTCTTGAAGGGCGTCGTAGTCCTTCGGACCGGCGTATACGGCCGTGCGGAACGTGGCCGTTTCTCCGGGGCCGATCTGCTGCGGCGCGTAGGCGAGCTTGGCTTCGAAAAGGCTCCCGTCGGGGTCCTCTAGAGTGCCTCCCCGTTCGCTCGTCAGCATGTCGCAGCGCTCGGCGGTTTGGCCTTCGGGCGCCGCGATGATCGCGAAGTACACGCTGCTGAGCGCGACGTACTCGATCCCGGGGCCATAGCTGTGAGGCTGCATCGGCCGCGACTCGTCTTCGCTCAGGAGACCATCGCGATCCTCACGAATCGTCTCCTCGCCCTGTTGGCAGATGCCGTGGCTCAGTGCGGGGGATGGTCTGCCGAAAAAGCCGCCCTTTTCATCTTCGCGGCGGACGTAGTGCGCGGACGTGATGCCCAGCCCGACCGACCTCACGTTGGGATCGTTGTTGCGGACTTCGATCGAGGAGTGAAGCTGATAGGGAGGCTCGGCTAGCTCCCAGGTACGAGTCACCGACACCCCGTCGCCGGCCCACTCAAAGCGGAGCTTTTCCTTCGACGACTCGACGACCCGCCAACGGGCATCAGGCGGGACCGTCACGCCGGAGAACGACGGCGCAAGCGGGAGGTACGTCTCCTTGTCGGTCGTCACCAGCTCGACCGGCTCGCCCGCTTCGTCGTGGTAGCGCTCGCCCTTCACCTGCAGGCTCGCCATGGCGGTATTCAGGTCGGTAAACGACGCGACGAAGCGATCGTTCTCGAGCTGGTAAAGGCGCTGCGACTCTACCCGCGAACGCGAGTTGCCAGGCGAGAGCTGTGCTGGCGTCGCTGTACCATCGGTGTCTTTGGAGGGCTCCGGGGCCTGCGCCGTGGTCGGCTCTACGGCCCGCTCTGTGGCCTGCTCTGCGGCGGGCTCCTCGGTCTGAGCCTTGGGAGGCGCGAAATACTGAACGGCCACCAAGCCGGCGAGCGCCACCAGCGGCAGCATCATCAGCCCGACGGGTGGCTTCTTTCGATCATCCATGGTGCGCCTCATGGCAGTGATGCTGCTCCGGATGCGGTGCAGGATCGTAGCCACCAGGGTTCAGGGGGTGGCACCGTCCGATGCGCTTGATTCCGAGCCATGACCCACGCAGCGCACCGAAGCGTTCGATGCAGGTGGCGGTGTAATGCGAGCAAGATGGCTCGAATCGGCAGGAAGGGCCGAGCAGACGCGACAGCGTCATTTGATAAAGGCGGATCAAGAAGAGAAGGGCTGCGCGGATCATTGCGCCGCCTCCGGTCGCAGCTTCTTCGCAGCGCGTTGTAGCTCGGCCAACAGCGAGCCGTAGTCGATGTCGGTGGCCCCGCGCTTCGCGATGAACACCAGATCATGAGAGTGCGGAAACAGCTGACGATTCCGCCGGAACACCTCGCGTACAACCCGCTTGATGCGGTTTCTCTGGACTGCGGTGCCCACTTTCTTCGTCACGGTGATCCCAAGTCGCGTGTTTTGTAGTGCATTTGGTTGGACGACGATGAGAAAGTGGGGAGTGTGGAGTCGTCGCCCGCTGAGTTGTGCTTGCCTGAATTCGTAGCGCTTCTTCAGCCGATCGCCGCGTCGAAACCGCTGCGGCGTGTCGCTCGGAGCCCCTGTCGTTCCTGATGCACGAGGCATCCTTGCACCATTGTGGCTACTTTTTGTAGCAGGATACGGTGAGGCGCGTGCGCCCCTTGCGACGGCGAGCGTTGATGATGCTCCGCCCGCCTCTGGTCTTCATACGCGCGCGGAACCCGTGTGTCCGAAGACGGCGCTTACGATGTGGTTGATAGGTCCGCTTCACAGCAATGCTCCCGGAAATAAGAGTGCGGGAAGAAAGCACGGGGTCGGGGGGGTGTCAAGTCGCCCGAATCAGCCCGTGGAACCAACGGAACGGATTGATTTTACAGGGGTACTTGGCCAAAGGCCAGCATCGCGGAGGCTGGTGTATCTTCCGCTCCCCACGACGACGTGATCGAGGATGCGGATGCCGAGCAGGGAGCCTGCCGCGACCAGTCGTTCGGTGAGCTCGAGGTCCTGCGCGCTCGGCTCGGGGTCTCCGCTCGGGTGGTTGTGGACGAAGATTGCGCCGGAGGCGGATTGGGAGACCAAAAATCGGAATACTTCGGCCGGGTCGACCTGGCAGGCCGTGCGTCCGCCGCGCGCAATCTCGCGCTCGGCCCGTACCCGGTTCTTCGCGTCGACCGAGATCACGACGAAGCGTTCCACGTGGCTGGTCATGAGGCGCCGGCCGAACCGGAGGAACACCATTTCGCTGTTCGAGAGCGGCGTGGCAATGGTGTCAGGCGACAGCAACCCTCGTGATCCCGCCTCAAACGCTGCGGCCAAGCGCGCGGCCTTGGCGGGACCGATCCCCCGTATCCGGCCGAGCTCGGCAACACTCATTCGCGCCAGAGCCCAAAGGCTGCCGGTCTCTTGGAGAACCCTGGCGGCCAGCAAGGCCACATCCTCGCCGGGGCGCCCCGTGCCGAGAAGGACGGCCACGAGCTCGGAGTCGGTCAGGGCTGCCGCACCAAGGCGCGCGGCGCGTTCGCGGGGGCCATCCATCGAGCCCCCCACCATGCAGACCCCATGCCGACACCCGCCTCCCCAATTCCAACACCTTGCACGCCTCCCAACCGGCGAATCCCCACCCCCGCCGCCGCCCGCCACAAGAAAAGGGGTCAGACCCCTTTTTGAAAGGGTTAATTCCCAGTGCCAGTGCCAGTGCCAGTGCCAGTGCCAGTGCCAGTGTCAGTGTCAGTGTCAGTGTCAG
>CALJYC010000349.1 GCA_937984275.1 uncultured bacterium
GTGCGCGTCCCTATCAGCGAACACCTCGAAGGCGGCAAAGCTTCGCAACGGAAACTGTAGACGGAACATCAGGTCTGTTTCCACACCCGCCAAGGTCAGGAACATCTTTCCGGAGGTGAGGAGCGCGCGAACACGATCTTCGCTCCCGCGGTTCTCCACTGGCGTCTCTGGCATGGGGACCTCCCTGTGCAATCCGGTAGTGGCTTGCGACGAAGAAAGTATACCCGCAACGTAACATCTAGTACCGCGCAGTTGGGCCCTCAACATGAGCCCGATGGGCTAAGAGAGGCCAGGGTTTCCGTTGTTGAGTGAGATGAACTCGTAGCCCTCTCGGTCCATGTCGTGCGCGAGCTGCCCACGAGTCTCGTAGCGGACGTCGTTTAGGCCGGCGCTTGGTTTGATTTCGTTGGTTATCGATTCGGATTTCGAAGGCGGCTCAGCGCGTCAAGCTACGAACTCGCGCGCGTAGTCGCGCTGGTCCGGGAACGGGCGGCCTTCGAGGATCATCCACGACGCGCTCGCAGTGGCAACTGTTTTGCCTTTCGGGCTCTTTACCTCGGCGTTTGTGACCGCAAACGTTCGCCCCTTGTGGACAACCCGGGCACTCGCCGTGGTCTGCCCAGGATCCGGGGGAGCCGGCCGAACGAAATTGACGGTCAGGTCGAGAGTGGCGTACGTGGTCCCCTTCGGCAGCAAGGTGTGCAGAGACATCGCCATCGCGTCGTGAGCGATGTTTGCAAGCGCGCCCCCGTAGACCATGCGAGCCGGGTTGCAGAGCCACTCGCTAGTCTGCATCGCCAGCGTGACGGCGCCTTCGTTCGGCTCGAGCATCTCGTACCCCAGCAGCACTCCGATGGGCGTCGGCGCTGCCTTGTCGTTCTTGAGGGCCCGCGCCCACTCGAGCCCGCTCGTCTCTGCCCAGCCGTGCGAGGGAATGCTCTTTCCGTGCGCCGGACGCAGATACGGATCAGGCGTGTCGTACGACAGAGCAACGACCTCTTTAGCGACGAATGGCTCTGTCTCGAATGGCTTCAGACGTTGAATGAAGCAGCGGCTGGACCCGTGGGCGATCAGACGGCCCTCCCCGTCTTCAACGTGCACCTCTGACAGGCCCACGGTCGACGTGGTGTGAACCAGCTTCCCGCGTGCGGAGAGCCTGCCGCTCCAAGGCCCTGCCGGTCGAAGAAAGCTGAGCGATAGCTGCGATGTCGAGATGACGGACCAGGGCGGCACACCCGTCAGCACAGCACAACCGAGCGCGGCATCGGAGACGAGCGCCCCTACACCGCCCGCATAGTGCCCCGTACCGGCCTGCAGACACTCGCTAGCCGGGGTGAGGAATGTACACGTCCCGACCCCCGCTTCGACCGGACGCATGCCGATCAGATGGCTGATCGGAGGATTCGGAATCTGTCCCTTCACCATCGCCCGCATCCGGTCGAGGCCAGACAAGGCGAGCGCCGAAGGATCGGGATAGCCACCGCGCACCGGCTCTTCCCAGACTTTGGGATAGTCGTTCATTGCGCCCGCGACCCTACTCCGATCTCGCCCCGCCTGTAAACGACGGCGAGGAATCGTCCCTCCGGCAACTCGACGAAGATCCGTCTATTGCGCGCGGTTCGCCCGGACGAAAAGCTCCCCGTCCACGCCACGACTGACCTGCAACGACCAGGGCCGACAACAGACGTCGCAGTCCCGAATCAACTCACCTTCGCTCTGAGGGTCGATGTAGACCTCGACGCTCTCGAAGCAGTACGGACAGGTCAGCAATGCGGTGTCGTCCATCGCATTCGATGATAGCAGGACGACAAAATCGTAATCACTGGTCGGGGCGACTGGATTCGAACCAGCGACCTCATGCTCCCAAAGCATGCGCACTACCAGGCTGTGCTACACCCCGTGACCCGATTGGGTAGCCGATGGTTAGGGCGTCCGCAACTGCCGCAAAAAAGGCACGAGCTTTGCCGCGGCCTGGGCGCGGTGGCTGATTTCATTCTTGGTTTCGGGGCCCAGCTCCGCCATCGTCTGCGTGTAGCCGTCGGGGACGAACAAGGGATCGTAGCCAAATCCGTGGGTTCCTCTGGGTTCGCGCCCAATGCGGCCTTCACACGCACCGTCGACCGTCGCGAGCTCACTCCCGCTCTCATCGACGACCGCGATCGCGCATCGGAATCGGGCGGTCCGTTGCTGGTCGGAAGTGTCACTCAACTCGTCGAGTAGCTTGGCGTTGTTCTGTGCATCGCTCGCATCCTCGCCGGCATACCGTGCGGAGTACACGCCCGGTCGCCCGCCGAGCGCGTCGACCTCGAGGCCACTGTCATCGGCAAGGCACGGCATCCCCGCGACCTTCGCAATCTCTGTCGCCTTCTTGAGCGCGTTCCCAACAAACGTGGCCCGGTCCTCCACGACATCCACCGGCTCCCGCAGAGATGCCATCGTCTCGAGCTCGAGCCCTTGCACGTCAGCCAAGAGCCTCTCGTACTCCCGAAGCTTCCCAGCGTTCATCGTCGCGACGAGAATTCGCATCAGGGCAATAGCCGGTCGAGATCGATATTGAGCTCGCCAAGCGCGCGACGCTGTTCCACTTCGAGCGCCGGCATCGCACGGAGCGCCAAGTCGATCATCTGGTCGAGCTTCTCGCGCATGATCGGCGCACCTTCGGCGGTGCCCTGCACTTCGACCACCGCGCCCCGCGGGGTGCCGACCACATTCAGATCGACCTCAGCGTCCCGGTCCTCGGTGTAGCAAAGGTCCAACATCGGGTGGTCTTCGAGCAGCCCCACGCTGATCGCCGCAATCGGCTCGCGCAGGACGCCCTTATCGACGAGCCCTTTGGCGCGAACGCTGTCGAGCGCAATCGCAGTCGCAACCATCCCGCCGGTGATCGAGGCCGTCCGCGTTCCACCATCGGCATCCAGCACGTCGCAGTCGACCGTGATCATTCGCTCGCCGAGCTTCTCGAAATCGACCGCCGCCCTGAGCGCACGCCCCACCAGGCGCTGGATCTCCGTGGTTCGGCCGTCGACGCGCCCGCTGCGTCCATCACGGCGATTCCGCTCCGGGTTGGCGCACGGATGCATCGCGTACTCCGCGGTGAGCCAACCCTTGCCCGAGCCGCGCATCCAATCCGGCACACCTTCGGATATCGAAGCCGCGATCAATACGGTGGTGCCACCGCAACGATAGATCACCGACCCTTCGGGATTCCGCTGCACGTTCGCTTCGATCGAAACTGGCCTCAACGCATCGTACGAGCGCCCATCTGCTCTACTCATCCAACCCTCCACACGGGCGAACCAGTAGTCGTTTGCGCGGCGACTGGCAACCAAACCTCGAAGGTCGTTCCGTGTGGATGGCGGGGTTTGCACACGATGCTCCCCCCATGGGCGACGACGATTTGCTGCGTGAGGGGCAGTCCAAGACCGGTGCCCCTTTCCTTCGTCGTGTAGAACAAATCAAAGACGTGCTCGCGTTCTTCCTCGCCGATGCCAGCGCCTTCGTCGTGCACTTGGATGCGCACCCCACTGTCGTAGCGCGTCGCTTCGAGCTTGGCGGTCCCCCCGTCGGGCATCGCCTCACGCGCATTGCGTAGGAGATTGAGCAGTGCTTGGCGAAGCTGCGGCTCGTCCATCGCAACGGCGGGCAACTGCGATGCCAGGTCCAAGTGAAGCTCGACGCCGGCAGCGTCCATCTCGCGCCGCACGAATTCGGCAGTGTCACGCAGAAGGTGAGTCGGGTCGTCCGGAGTCAGGGAGGGCTCGGGCAGCCGCGCCAACCGCAAATACTCCTCGGTGATGCTCTCGAGGCGCTCGAGCTCTTGCTGTATCGACTCCAGTATCCGCGCGCCCTCCGGACCCGCCTCGTGGATCTCGTCTCCGAGCATGTCGACGTTGAGCCCGATGCTCGACAGTGGGTTGCGAACCTCGTGGGTCACGTGCGCGGCCATGCGCCCGATGGCCGCCAGTCGCTCGGTTTGGATGAGGCGGGATTTCGTGGCGATTGCGTCCGACACGTCATCGGCGACGACCAGGACCCCGCGAACGCCGCCCTCGCGGGCTTCATCGCCGAATGGAGTTACCAGCACGTCGACCAAACGCTCGGTGAAACCCGCGATGCGCTCCCCTTGGAGGGTCAGCGCGTCTCCTCCCTCGGCAACCTCCGCGATGGCCCGAGCGAGCGCCGGGAAGCGTCGAAGAAGAGAGGTGTCGTCGATCGACGACCCGACATCGCGAGCGCTGGCTCCGAGGATCTCGTCGGCAGCCGGATTGGTGGTCCTGATCACCCGGTCCCGATCGACGACCACGATTGCCGCGCGCAACGCCTCGACGATCTGAACCTGCATTCGCTGAAGCCGCTGCTCAGCAAGCGCCGCCTCTCGCAAGCTCTGATCACGCGCCGCTAGCGCCTGAACCATTCGCTCGAACTCCGCGACGAGTTGGCCAAGCTCGTCGTCTCGCTTGATATCGACAGCGCTCGAAAGGTCACCGCGAGCCACGGCTGCGACGCGTTGGTGCAACAGAGGAATCGGCCGAAGCAAGCGCTGGGACAAGAATGTCACCGCAATGCCAACGATCAGCGACAGGAGACCAAGCAGTCCCAATAGGAACGTAGCGCGCTCTGACTGCGCAGCAGCCAACGCGCTGGTGCGTGAGATTCGTTGTTGGACGCTTTGCGATGCTCGGTCGTAGTTGCGCTCGATCCGTTGTTCGGTGCTGCGAAGCTTCGTCAGCAAGTCCTCGACCACCTCTTCGTCCTCGGCGGCGGCGTTGAAGAGTCGCTCATACTTGGTGTCGATCTCTTCGTACGCTTTGGCGATCGCGTCGAGCTCTCGCCGGACCGAGCGAAGCGGCGCCGGCTGGCCACGCTCTTCGGCCACCGCCTCGGCCTTTTCCACTCCGTCGTAGGCGCGCTGAAGCGTGCTGGGCCGGATGCGCAGCGCCGCACGCAACCAAGACTTGGTAGGCGTGCTTCGCTCCGACTGGAGCGCTCGCTCCACCAAGTTTGCGTAGACGCTCTGAGTCGCCTTGGCCTGGCTCAGAGTCAGCGCCAACGGCAGGTACCCGTCCTCGAGCAGCCCGAGTGTTTCCGAGGTGCGGTGGTGCTGCAGAAAGCTCAGGCCTCCGACGACGCCAAAGGCGACGAGCACGACGATGTACCCAAGCACGATGCGTGTCGGAATCGTGAGCCATTTCCGGCGCGCCGGACCAGTCATGCTCTGATCCTAAACCTGGTAGCCGAACCTGGCGAGGTTCCAGTCGGCTCTGACCTCACATCGCCCAAAACGCACTCCGAAACGGGGCAAGGGTCAGTTGACGTGCGCTTCTGTGACGCCGCCAAGCGGACGGCCCTGACTCGCGTGATGCTCGACCGCCGCGCGTACGAAGCTCGTGAAAAGAGGATGTGGCAGATGCGGCTTGCTCTTGAACTCGGGATGGAACTGGCACCCGACAAAATGGGGATGCCCGGGGAGCTCCACCATCTCGACCAGGCGCTCATCCGGAGAGACCCCACACAAGACGAGGCCGCCACTCTCCAACTGCTCCCGGTACTCGTTGTTCACCTCGTAACGGTGGCGGTGACGCTCGCTGATCTGGGACGTGCCGTAGATCTGCGCCGCAAGGGAGTTGGGCTTGATCGTGCATGGATACGCACCCAAGCGCATCGTCGCGCCCTTGTCCTCTATTCCACGTTGGTCGGGCATGATGTCGACCACGAGGTGCTTCGCGTTGCGATTGAACTCGGCGCTATTGGCGCCTTCGAGGCCACACACGTTTCGAGCGTATTCGACGACGGCCATTTGCATACCAAGGCAGATGCCGAAGAACGGAATGTTGTTCTCGCGAGCGAATTGAATCGCGCGAATTTTCCCTTCGGAGCCACGGTCTCCGAATCCACCCGGGACCAAGATCGCATCGTGCTGGCCGAGCCGCGCCGCAAGATCTCCGCCCTCGAGCTCTTCGCTGTCGACGTAGTCGAGATCGAGCTTCACGTCGCACTCGAGCGCCGCGTGCACCAAGGACTCGTGGAGGGACTTGTACGAATCGCGCAAGTGGACGTACTTGCCGACCAGCGCGATCGACACGTGCCCCTGGCCAGGAGCCATGTAGCGGTCGACCGTCCGGCGCCAGACCGAAAGGTCGGGGTCACGCGACCAGATGTTGAGCCGCTCGGCCAGCAGCCGGTCGAGCCCCTGCGCGTGAAGGGTCAGCGGAAGCTCGTAGATCGAGCTGACATCCGGCGCGGCTATCACCGCTTGAACCGGCACGTTGCAGAAGTGGGCAATCTTCTCTTTGAGCTTGTGCGGAAGCTCCCGGTCGACCCGGCACAAGAGGAGCTCAGGTTGAATCCCGAGGCCCAGAAGCTCCTTCACCGAGTGCTGAGTCGGTTTGGTCTTGAGCTCACCGGCCGCGGCAATGTGCGGGATGAGCGTCACGTGCACCGAGACACTGTTCTGCGGACCGAGCTCCCCGCGCAACTGACGAACCGCCTCGAGGAACGGCAGAGATTCGATGTCACCCACCGTGCCGCCGACCTCGACGATCGCGACGTCGACGTCGCGCGTTGCTTCGCGGACGCGCGCTTTGATCTCGTCGGTGATGTGCGGAATGACCTGGATAGTCGCTCCGAGGTACTCCCCGCGTCGCTCCTTCGCGATCACCGAGTCGTAGATACGCCCTGTGGTGAAGTTGTTCGCCTTGGTCATCGTCGCCTTGGTGAAGCGCTCGTAGTGACCGAGGTCGAGGTCGGCTTCCGCGCCATCGTCGGTCACGAACACCTCTCCATGCTGGAAGGGCGACATCGTGCCGGGGTCGACGTTGATGTACGGGTCCAACTTCATGTTGGTGACCCGTAATCCTCGTGCCTCGAGGAGCGCGCCCATCGAAGCGGCTGCTAAGCCTTTTCCGATTGAGCTGACAACACCCCCTGTGACGAAGATGAACTTAGTGTGTCGCGCGTTCATCCGGATGGGGCTCCTAGAGCATTGCGTGTTGCACG
>CALJYC010000350.1 GCA_937984275.1 uncultured bacterium
CGGCTTGCGTGGCCCACGCCCCCCAGTGCATCCGGCCACCTCTGCAAGCCGCCCCGTCCGGCGCAACCCCGTGTCGTGTGTGTCCGAGCCCCGGTGAACCTGTGAGTGCGTCCGTCGCTAGCCGGTCTCCGTTGACGCAGCGCCAGTGCCAGCGTCAGTGATCAGTGCCGAATGCCCATCAAGGCTTCGAGGGTATCCCTAAGCCCCGTCAGGTCGCTTGGACTTACATGTGCGGAAGCCCCGGCCTCGAGCGCCGCCTGTTTGTCAGCCTCGGCTCCTGCAAACAGCACCGCGCGCACGTGTTGGGTGTTGTTGCCCCGTTTGAGTGCCTCGATGATCTCCGCGCCGCAGAGGTGACCGACTCTTGCGCCTAGCACGACCGCGTCTGGCGGTTGTTCTCCGATTTGAAGCAAGCCTGTGAGCGGATCGGGGTAGTCCACGACTTCGAATGCGGTTCGGAGTGTGGATAGAACGCGGTCTTTGCCCCGCATCCCATCGACGAATAGCGCGACGCGCGGGCGCTCCGCTTCGAGCTCCTCGGGGATCGGGTAGCCGTACTTGCGCAGGAAATCGAGCACGTGCGGGCGGCGGAAACGAAGATGGCGTCCGGGCGTTCGAAAGTGGGAGATTTGACCCCGGTCCGCCCAGTTGTGAATGGTCTTCAGATCGACCTGGCAGAAACGCGCGATCTGCGATGCGGTGAAGAGACCCTCGGACTTTTGCGCGTCGGTCACCATCTCTCTTGGGTAACGGCTCAGGTCCCGTGGACACAAGGAACAACCAGAAAAATCTGGAAAAACTGTAGCCTAGCGAACAGGCTAGGGCGCGTCGCGCCAGGCGCCGTTGTCGAACACCATCCGCGTCGCGCCCGGCAACACCGGCTCGCTTTCGGGGTGTTCCGGGTCGCCCGGCAGCGCGAGGAACCAGCCATCATCGCCGGTGACGAGTCGCGGCCGAATCAGCGGGGGCTTTCGGGACAGCGCATCGGCGATCACCGACTTCGCGTCGTCGAATTGCGCCAGCCAGTCGAGGGTCCGAACGGTCGGAGGCGCCAACTTGATTCGGCCGGCGCACATGTCTTCGATCGCAACGGCGGGGCGGAGCCAAGTTGCCGATGTCGTTTCGGTGCCGTCGTGGGATGCGTGTTGGCCTTCCGGCAGGACGGCGATGTAGAACCGCGTGTCGAAGCGGCGGCTCTCCATCTTGGGTGTGATCCAGCGCGCGTATGGTGTCAGCGCCATCGAGTCGATCTTCATGTCGATGTCGCTGGCGAGCTCCGAAAACGAAGCACCGCTGTGAAGTCGCTCTCGCGTGGCGGACAAGTCGATCCCCGCGGCGGTGTTCGCCAACAGCACCCCGGCTTCTTCGAACGTTTCGCGTACTGCGGCGACCAGTAGACCCAGTCCGACATCGTTGTCGGTCTCGCCAAGCCGCGCCGTGATCTCTTCGGTGGGCCGATCCACTTTGGTGCACCAGCTCGGTTCCGCGTCGCTCGGGTCGACCTTCCCGCCGGGGAACACGTGCGCGCCACCCATGAAGCCGCTTTGATGGTGCCGGCAGAGCAGGAACGTCTCGAGACCTTCGTCGGCTTCGCGTAGAACGATGACCGTTGACGCGTCTTTGATTGGCTTGTCGGGCGGTTCGCCGCTCATGAGCCGCGGGACACCAGCACGTGCGTGGTCGACACGCCGATTGCATTCGCGATGCGCGCCAGGGTTTCGAGCGAAGGCGTGTGCCGCCCAGCTTCTACCCGCGCGATGTTCGGACGATGAATGCCGGTTCGACGCGCGAGCTCGGCCTGCGTGAGGCCAGCGGCCAGTCGGAGCTCACGCAGACGCGCGCCGAGCTTCTCGCCATCGATTGCGATGTCGTCTTGCCCGTTGGTCATCTCGGCCGCCATGTGCATCGATGCGGCCGTGAGCTGGCAGACCGCTCCGCTAGTCAGAAGGAGCGTGGCTTTGGTCGCACTCGGATCAATCGTGATGCTCGCGATTTCGGAACCGTCGTCCGATGCGTCGATTGGCCGGCGATGAAGCGAAGCGTCGCCGTTGCCGAGCACGGCGAGCACGTCATCGCCGCATGGAGACACCGTCACGAACTCGAAACGAAGACCGCGCCGTTGATCAGCGCGCCGGGTAATGGCCGCTGCGACCTGCGCGACGTCTCGGTCTCCACTCGTGACCAGGCCGTGACAAAGTTCGGTGATGATGTCTTCGAGTGCGTCGCGATCACGATCGACATGAACGATCGGCAATGCGCCGGATGCACGCACGAACCCAATCGTCGAAAGGAGCTCGTCCGAGTCGAGTTGCGCGCCATCGACATCGACGACGACTGCCACCTGACCATCGACTGCTTTCGCGAGGTTGCTCGGCGCGACAACCTTCGATTCGATTTCGTGCTTCGTCAGCGCCTGTCGCCACTGCTGCACGACCTGCTCGCGTTCCGTCAACAATGTCACGCTTGGCGTCATCATTCCTCCGAGTCCGGGAGCGATGGGTGTACACTCCTGCGTCACTAAGCTCAACCGTGTATTGACCGGAAACTACGGCACGATTTTTGTCCAGCACTTTCCGAAACGGCTCGTGGTTGACACGCGACTGACGCTTTGCTACCCACGGTCGCCTTCCCTCCGGGCGGCAGCTCTGGGTTCAGTTAAGGGGAACCACCGATGTTCAAGTCGACCTGCGTGTTCTCGGGCAACTCCAATCCGGCTCTCGCCGAGAAGATCGCCCAGTACCTGGAATTGCCCGTAGCCCGCGCGCGGGTAACGCGTTTTTCGGACGGCGAGGTGTTCGCGGAAATCAAGGAAAACGTCCGCGGCGTGGACGTGTACGTCATCCAATCGACGTGCGCGCCCGTCAACGACAACTTGATGGAGCTTTTGGTGATGATCGACGCGCTGAAACGCGCATCCGCCGGCTCGATTACCGCGGTCGTCCCCTAGTACGGATACGCGCGACAGGACAGAAAGGCCGCGCCGCGGACGCCGATCACGGCGAAGTTGGTGGCCGACTTGCTAACCGCCTCTGGCGTCGACCGCGTCGTTTCGATGGATTTGCACGCCGGCCAGATCCAGGGCTTTTTCAATAAGCCGTTCGACCATCTGTACGCGATGCCAGTCTTCTGGGAGCACTTGAGGCCGCGGTGTCCGGTGCCGCCGGTGTTGGTCTCGCCCGACGCGGGTGGGGTGGAGCGCACCAGGGCCTACGCAAAGCGGTTAGGCGCCGACCTGGCGATCATCGATAAGCGCCGCGAGGAAAAGAACGTCAGCGAGGTGATGCACATCATCGGCGACGTCGATGGGCGGGAATGTCTGATTTTGGACGACATGATCGACACAGCCGGCACGATGACCAACGCGGCGCGGGCGCTGCGGGACCAGGGCGCCAAACGCGTCATGGCTGCCGCCACGCACCCGGTTCTGTCCGGCCCAGCGCTCGAGCGCATCGTAAGCTCCCCCCTGGAGGAGGTCATCGTGACCGACACCATCCCCCTTAGGGAGGAGGCCGAGCAGACGGGCCGCTTCCGCGTGCTTTCGGTGGCAAGTTTGCTAGGAGAGGCCATCAAACGGATTCACCACAGCGACTCTGTGAGCTCGCTGTTTGTTTAATTGGAGCAATTGAGAATGGAAACGACGACGTTGCAGGCTGAGGTCCGCGCTAGCCGCGGAAAGGGGCCAGCGCGTCGGCTGCGTGCAGAAGGAAAGATTCCGGGCGTATTTTACGGCCCGGGCGTCCAGCCCACGCCGCTGACCCTGTCCCCCAAAGAATTAACCCAAGCACTTCGCGGTGAGAGGGGGCGGAATGTGGTGTTCAAGTTGTCTGTGGACGGCAAGGACGAGCTGGCGATGGTCAAAGACCTGACCACCGACCCTGTCACGCAGGAGCTCCTTCACATCGATCTGTATCGAATTCTCGAGGACAAGGTGCTCGAGGTGAACGTGCCGTTCCACACGACTGGAAGAGCGGCGGGCGTCGTCCAAGGAGGCGTGCTGAACGTCACCCGACGAACGCTTCCCCTGCGCACGACTCCGGCGAACATCCCGGTGTCCATCGATGCGGACATCACCCATCTCGACCTCAAAGGCACGATTTCCGTCGAGGATATCGAGTTTCCCGAGGGCGTAGAATGCACGCTCCGCCCCAAGCTCACGCTGGCGATCATCCTCGAGCCCCGCAAAGCAACGGCAGCCGAGGAAGCAGAAGACGCTGCGGCTGCCGCACCGGCAGCCGAAGGCGCGGCGGTGCCCGCGGATGACGCGGACAAGGCCACTAGCTAAGCAACTGGCGGGCCGTGAGCACGCATCTCATCGCCGGCCTCGGAAACCCCGGTCCGAAGTACGCCGCAAATCGCCACAATGTTGGATTCATGGTGGTCGACGAGCTGGCTCGGCGCTGGAGTGCGCCGAGCTTCCGCGACAAGTTCAAGGGTGAGTTCACCCAGGTTGCGGTTGGCGGCGACGACGTGGTGCTCCTCAAGCCGATGACCTTCATGAACTTGAGCGGGGAGGCCGTTCAGGCGGCCATGCGGTTCTTCAAGGTCCCGCTCGGCCAAGTGGTGTGCGTGCACGACGAGCTCGACCTCGATTTCGGGGTCGTGCGGCTCAAGATGGGCGGCGGGACGGCCGGCCACAACGGGCTTCGCTCGATGGTGGAGCACTGTGGGGGCCCGGACTTCGCGCGCTGCCGAATCGGCATTGGCCGTCCGACCCGGGGTCGGCCTGAGCACTATGTTCTGAGTGATTTCGACAGCTTGGAGCGAGCCGAGTTGCTGGGAGTGCTCGACTTGGGCGCGGATATGGTCGAGACCGTGATCGGCGAGGGCGTGCGTCAGGCCATGAACCGTCATCACAGCCGATCCTGACGACTGGCGCCAAACCGAGGATCGGCTATGCCTCGCGCTCCCTCGCTCCGGCCACTGGTCGGGGCCGAACAGACCAGGAGGAAAAATGGCAACTGCAGCGGCAGCGCCCGCCACGCGATTGGCGCGTGAATACGAGACAATTTACATCCTTCGGCCCGACGTTGATAACGCCGCGGCGGAGAAGATTGTCGACCGCGCCAAGGACGTCATTGCACGTCTCGGCGGCACGCTCACCAAGCTCGACAACTGGGGCAAACGCAAGCTCGCGTACCCGATTCAGAAGAGCAACCGTGGGATCTTCGTTTATTTGAAATACGTGGGCTACGGCGACCTCGTCGCTGAGCTCGAGCGCAACCTGCGTTTGCTCGACCAGGTGGTTCGGTTCCAGACGGTGCTTCTCCAGGAGGATATCGACCCGGCTTCGGTCGCCGTTGACCCTGACGAGGTGCAGTACCTGCACGTCGAGGAGGAGGAAGATACCGAAGACGCCGAGCTCGAGCGCGCACGCAGCCTCGGGATGGCGCCGCGAGCGCCGCGACCGATGCCTGCGGGCGCTCCGTCAGAACGCGGCCAGCCGGCTGCTGCCGAAGCAGCTCCTGAGGGAGCCGCAGAGGCGCCGGCCGCAGAAGCACCCGCAGAGGCGCCAGCCGTAGAGGCACCCGCAGAGGCGCCGGCCGCAGAGGCAGCCGCAGAGACACCCGCCGCAGAGGCGCCGGCCGCAGAGGCAGCCGCCGCCGAAGCACCGGCAGCGGAGGCTCCGGCCGCAGAGGAAGCTACTGAAGAATCAACCGAAGCTGAGTCCGAAGCGGACAAGCGCGAGGAGGGCTGATCGATGTCCGACGATATCCGACAAGATTTCGACGTTGAAGGTGGCGGACGCGGACGCGGCGGGCGCAAGAAGGCGCCGGGTCACGCACTCGCTCCGGACTTCAAGTTTGACTACAAAGATCCTCAGCAGCTGCGGCACTTCATCACTGACCGTGGAAAGATCACGCCTCGCCGTATCAACGGCCTGAACGCGAAGCAGCAGCGCGATCTGACCCGTGCAATCAAGCGAGCCCGCAATATTGCGTTGCTCCCCTACACAGCGACGAAGTGAGGTAGCCATGGCATCCACAGTCGAAGTCGTACTGAAAGAAAACCTCGAGCATCTTGGCTCGATCGGCGACGTGGTGCGGGTGCGCCGCGGATACGCCCGGAACCTCTTGCTGCCGCGCGGCCTTGCGGTGGTCGCGAGCCGCGGGAACGTTCGGCAGATCGAGCACGAAAAGGCCATTCAGGCTCAGCGCATCGCCAAGCTGCGCCAGGAGCAGGAGAAGATCGTCGCCGAGCTGGCCAAGATCACACTCATGGTCGCCAAAGAAGCGGGCGACGACGGTAAGCTGTTCGGCTCGGTGACCTCCAACGATGTGCTCGAAGGCCTCAAAGCCAAGGGTGTCGAGGACGTGGACAAGAAGAAGCTCGTCATGCCAGCCCAAGCCATCAAAGAGGTGGGCAGCTACGAGGTGGGCGTGAAGCTACCGTATGGCTTGACGGCAACCGTGAAGCTCGAAGTCAAGACCCGCGCGTAGTGAGCGGATCTTTTCGCCCGTGGTCGGCTTACCTCCTCGTTCGCTCCCTGCGAGGTACGGACGTACCTCTCAGTCGCTCTCTGCGGGGGCGCTCGACCACGAACGAAAATCTCTCGCACACTACGTTTTTTGGATTGCACCCGAGGGCGATAGCGCTTCCGCTCAGCTCCCGTAGAAGCTAAAACCAAGTTCGAGGGGAGCACGGGTCATCACTTCACATCAACAAGCCGGACAAGTCCCCCCCAACGCCCTCGAAGCAGAGCGCGCGGTGCTAGGAGGGATCCTCCTCGAGAACCAGGCGATGAACATCGTCATCGAGACGCTGTCCGTCGAGGACTTCTACAGCGAGGCCAACGCCAAGATCTTCGAGGCGATGACCGAGCTGTCTCGCCGCGGCCAACCGGTCGACCAGGTCACGCTTCGAGAGGTGCTGGTCCACAGTGGGAAGCTCGCGTCGATCGGGGGCGACGAATATCTGCTCTCGCTCAGCAACACCATCCCGAGCGTCTCGAACATTCAGGCGCACGCGCGGATCATCCGCGAAAAATCTGTCATCCGGGCCCTCATTCTGGCGTGTCACGAAGTGGCCTCGCGGGGCTACGGCGATTACGGGCCCATCGATGAGTTCCTCGACCAATCCGAGTCGTCGATTTTCGCGGTTGGGAGAGAGCGCGCACGAAATCCTTACGAGCACGTGAAGGATGTCGTGATGCGGACGTTTCAGGAAATCCATGAAACGGCCAATCGCGGCGAGGCGATTACGGGCCTGCCCACCGGCTACCGGCAGCTCGATAAGATGACCGCGGGTATGCATCCCGGCGATCTCATCATCGTCGCAGGGCGTCCCGGGATGGGTAAGACGTCGTTCGCGCTCAATGTCGCCCATCATGCGTGCGAGAAGAGCAAGTCGCCCGTTGCGGTGTTTTCGCTCGAGATGCCCAAAGGGCAGCTGGTTCGCCGCCTTCTCGGCAGCGAGGCTCGTGTCGACGGCAATCGCATTCGTACCGGGCAGCTCCACAAGGACGACTGGCCTAAGCTCGCGGACGCCGCGGGCACCTTGAGCGAGATGCCGATTTGGATCGACGACACGCCGGCGATCACGATGCTCGAGCTGCGAGCCAAAGCACGCCGCCTCAAGTCCGAGGTCGGCCTGAGCTTGATCGTGGTCGACTACTTGCAGTTGATGCGCTCAGGCTCACGCAATGACTCCCGCGAGCAGGAGATCAGCGAGATCAGTCGAAGCTTGAAGGCGCTGGCCAAGGAGCTCGAGATGCCGGTGATCGCGCTCTCGCAGCTCAACCGCGGCGTCGAATCGCGTGGCGTGAAAGATAAGCGACCGCAGCTTTCCGACCTTCGTGAGTCCGGCGCGATCGAGCAGGACGCCGACACGATCTGGTTCATCTATCGCGACGAAGTCTACAACCGCGATAGCGATGACCGCGGCATCGCCGAGATCATCATCGGCAAGCAGCGCGCCGGCCCCACCGGGACGTGCCGAGTCCGATTCTTCAACGAGTACACTCGGTTCGACGACTTGGCGGAGTCGGATTACTACGGCGGGGCCGCGGCGGGGGCTGCGGACTTTCAAGACAATTAGTGTGTCGCGCGCGTGCGCTGCCGCCGGTGGCTTGGAGAGGGGTGCTGGGTTGGTTTAGTTACACCACCGGTGCCTTGCGGAGGGGTGCAGGGACGCTGGCCTGGTTTGGTTTAGTTACATCCGACCCGCCCACCCCCACCCGTAATCCTCCCTGCCGCGCCCTGTGCTTGGCACGGGCTTGGCGGCGCTTTGCGCCGGGCTTCGCCCTGCGGGCTCGCGCTACCGCGGGTGGCTTGGGGGGTGGGAGAGGGTGAACCCAGTTTGGCTTAGATGCACCGCGCCCCTAGCGATCCGGCCCCCATTCCACCGACGGCAGTGCGAGCCCGCAGGGCGAAGCCCGGCGCGAATGCGCCGCCAAGGCAGAGCGAAGCGATTGCCGCGGCAGGGAGGATTACGGGTGGGGGTGGGCGGGTGGTGTAATTAAACCAAACCAGGCCAGGCCAGCGTCCCTGCAACTCCCCCCCCTACAGATCCTTCACCTCACCAATCAGCCCCTGCAGCACCTTCTTGGCGTCGCCGAAGATCATCAGGGTGTTGTCGTACTCGAATAGCTCGTTCTTGATGCCCGCGTAGCCCGGGCTGAGGCTTCGTTTGACGACGAAGACTGAACGGGCCTCGTGGGCATTGAGGATCGGCATGCCCGCGATTGGGCTGCTCGGGTCCTTCATGGCCGCCGGGTTCACGACGTCGTTCGCGCCGAGGACGATCACCACGTCGGTGTTCTTGAACTCGGAGTTGATCACGTCCATCTCGAGGAGCTCCTCGTAAGGGACGTCGGCTTCGGCAAGCAGGACATTCATGTGGCCGGGCATGCGGCCCGCGACCGGGTGGATGCCGTAGGTGACCTTGGTGCCGCGGGCCTTCAGCATGTCAGCGAGCTCGCGGACCGCGTGCTGTGCCTGCGCGACCGCCAATCCATAGCCCGGAACGATGATGACCGACTCGGCGTTCTCGAGGATCATCGCGGCCTCTTCGGGGCCGCATGAGGTCACGGTCGTGTACTCGTCGCTTCCGCCGCCGCTAGCGCCGTCGGCCACTCCGAAGCCGCCGACCAGGACGTTGAGGAGAGAGCGGTTCATCGCCACGCACATGATCTGCGTGAGAATCAGGCCCGCCGCGCCGACCATGGCGCCTGCGATGATCAACAACGGATTCCCGATGACGAACCCAGCCATCGATGCGGCCAGACCGGAGTACGAGTTGAGGAGTGACACGACGACTGGCATGTCCGCGCCGCCGATGGGGATCGTCAGCAGCACGCCGAGGATCAGTGAGACCGCGCTGAGAGCAAGCACCCAGACCACCGAGTCCGACGCGCCCGCGGCGACGGCGATCCCGCCGAACGCAAAGGAGGCAAAGAGCAGCCCGAAGGTGATGTAATGCCTTGCGGGAAGGAGGATCGGCTGGCCCTTCTTCAGCTTCCCTTGAAGCTTGAACAGGGCGACGAGGCTGCCTGTGAAAGTAATCCCGCCGATCAAAATCGACAGCATGACCGTAATCGCCTCGTCGGTGCCGAGTGCCTGGTAGACGGTGCCCGCAGGCGATTGCTGAACGACCAAGTCCCAGTAGACCGAAGTCGCGACCAGCGCCGAGGCAATGCCGCCGAAGCCGTTGAAAAGGGCCACCATCTCGGGCATCGAGGTCATCTGGACGCGAATGGCGAACAGCAGGCCGATGACGGTGCCGATCGCCATGCCGCCGACGATCCAGCGATAGTCGACGACGCCTAACTCGAGCAGCGCGCCGATGATGGCGAGCAGCATACCGACTGCAGCGATGGCGTTACCGCGTCGCGCGGTCTTCACCTTGGCGAGCTGCTTGATCCCGAAGATAAACAGGACCGTGGACAGAAGATAAATGACCGGAACCACGGTCGAACGGATGACCTCTTGACTCATTTGCTAACGGCCTCCCGTCCCTCGGCTGGGACGCTTGCCGCTTCCGCTTTCAGAGCCTTTGGCTTCTTGCGTCCAAACATGCGCAACATGCGATCGGTCACGAGAAACCCGCCGACGACGTTGATGGTCGCGGTGACGATGGCGAGCGCGCCGAGGATGTTGGCCACGGTCGGAGCGCCGGTCGTCGCGGCGGCGACCGCGCCGACCACGGTGATGCCACTGATGGCGTT
>CALJYC010000351.1 GCA_937984275.1 uncultured bacterium
CGATACTGTTTTCCGCCTGTTTGAATGACCGCGTACATGGTGAATCCGTCTGTCCCTGGGATTCAGGGGCGCGTAGTCTAAGGGCTCGCGCCCTCCCTGCAAGTCAAAACCGAGCCCTCGGGGCGCGCAAGCGTATTGGCACGCTAAGCCCTTTGAATCACGCTGGAAATTGCTCCCGAACACCAGGCGTCCCGATGCTCGGACGCTCAGGATCGAGGATCAGGGCGAGGGCCACGACCGAATACTCGAAGATCTGCAGCCAAAGCGGCATGTCCCAAACACCTTCGGCCACCCAGAGGTCGAGTGGCGCATAGGCACAAAGCACGGCCGCGCTCCAGATCAAGCCGGCCGAGGCCCCAGCGGCGACCTCGAGGGGAAGCAGCCAAGCGAGATACCAGGGGTGGACCTGCGGCGACAGAAGCAGGAGCGCCCAGACGAGCGCGCGAACCGCCCGCATCGGCGGGACGCGGCGGTACACGACCAGCCCACAAAGCGCCAGGAAGGCGGCCGCAACCATCAAACGCGCGAGGACGTCCGCGGAACTAGCCTCGAAGAGCGCGCGGCTCAGCTGATCGACTACGGCGAAGACGCTCTCGTTGCCGCGCCAGCGAGTTGCAAACTGGCCTGCGCCCGAGACTGGATCCAGAGGCGCTCGGAACCAGATGAGCGGCGTGAGCAGCACCGCAGAGCCGAGCCCAGTCGCGACCAGCACTTTGGGCCGTCGCGCGAAAAGCGGAAGCACGACCAGGCCCACGACTTTGAGCCCAACCGCCGCGCAGGCTGCGACGCCGGCTTGCACGAATCGATGCCGCGACAGCGCCCGTGCGGCGATGAGCAATGCCACACCGCACAAGATGTCGAAGTGACCGTTGAGCGCCGCTTCACTGAGCAGCAACGGATTGAGGGCTAGCGCCAATGACGCCTTCCGCTCGGTGCAGACGCGCGCAACCACTGCAACGGACAGCACGTGGGCCAGAAGCGCCAAGACCTTGAGCGTCCAAACTTTCCCGCCGAGCCCTCGTGCAGCGACGAAGATGAGCTGCGAAAGTGGTGGGTAGATGCTCCCAAGTGACTTGTTGTTGATGTTCGCCCAGACGTCATCGCGCAGGTGTGCCAACGCCGGATCGTCGGGAGCGAGTTGATAGGGGTTGAGCCCTTCGAGCCAGATCCGCCCCTCCCAGAGATAGCGATAGAGATCATCGGACAGCAGGGGCGGTGCAAAGACGAGCGCGGCACCGAAGCACAGCGCCGTCCCGATCGCGACGCGGTCCAGGGATCGCTTGCTGGGCAAGGAACGTGAGAACACCAGGACGCCGGCGTATGGAATGAAGCAAACCGCCAACCGGGCGATGACGGCGGAGGGCGAGCCGCCGGACCGCGCGGCGAGCGCAAGCCAACCGACGAGGCACCCTTGTAGTGCCAAGCTCAGGGCAAAGAGCGCGCCGTCCCTGCGGGCGGTCATTGGACGACGAAGCGAACGACGCGAATCCGTTCACCAGGCAGCAAGCTGTGGCGGTACTGCCCGGCGATTCGACGCCCGATCGCAACAGACATGGTCACGTTGGTCGGACCTCCGCTGCTGACGCACTCACCCCAGTAGTGGACTTCGACCTCGTAGATCCCGTCCATCGGGCGCGTGCCGACCCAACGCACGTTCTCGATCTGTGGGTTCGGCATGTCGCCGACGCATTCGCCTCGTCCGGAGTGATCCACCCGCGCACCGGAGGGAGTCGCCGGCCGCTGGAAGCTCAGCGTGTCCCCGAGTGGTCCCGTGACGTACAGATCGATGTCGGCACCGGTGTCCCACGATGCGGTGACCTGCATGAGGCCCGTGCCATACCCACAACCATCGTCGATCACGCCGTCGCAATCGTCATCGATCGCATTGCAAGACTCCTCGACGGGATTGGAGCAGTCGCGTGGGATCTGCTCCGCCGTTGCGATGGGCACGATCGACACCAAGGTAGGCGGCTCGACGACGCTTGGCACGTCGTTTGTCTCCGAGACTTCGCTAGCGGTCTCGGTGGCGGGCCCGTCGACGCCCCTGCCAGAGCAGGCGAGCAACAGCATCAAACAGGTGATGGCGACTCGTCTCGGCATATGGCAGGCACTATAGTCGAGGTAGCGTACAATGCGGGGGCGATGATGGAGGCACTCGACCAAGCCAAAGAAGCCGTTGGCGATCGGACTGGCAAGGTCGACATCGCCATGGTCCTCGGATCCGGGCTCGGCGACTACGCCGATGGATTGGAGGGCGCCCACGCTATTCCGTACGGAGAAATCCCTCACATGCCGCTCTCTAGCGTGTCGGGGCATGCGGGCAACCTCGTCACGGGGCAGAAGGCGGGCAAGCGGATCGTCGCGATGCAAGGACGCGCCCACCTGTACGAAGGCAACTCCCCAAACGAGGTAGTGTTCGGTGTTCGATTGATGGCTGTTCTCGGCGCCGAGACCTTGATCGTGACCAACGCGGCCGGTGGAATTTCGCCGGAGCTCGTGGCTGGCGACCTCATGGCGATCACGGATCAGCTCAACCTCACGGGAGCGAGCAGCCTCGTGGGCGAGAACGACGCGCGGCGAGGGCCACGTTTTCTCGATATGACCACCGCGTTCGACCCAGCGCTCATCGAAACCGCGAGCGGGGTCGCGAACACCCTGGGGTTCGAGCTCAAGCGCGGTGTCTACGCAGGTTTATTGGGGCCCGCCTATGAAACCCCCGCCGAAGTTCGCATGCTCCGGACGCTCGGGGCCGATGCGGTAGGGATGAGCACCGTGCTCGAGGTGCTCGCCGCGCGCCACATGGGGCTTCGCGTTCTGGGGATCTCGTGCATCTCGAACCTCGCTGCCGGCATCTCGAAAGGCCCGTTGAGTCACGAAGAAGTGCAAGAGACTGCCGGCCGTGTTCGGTCGCGGTTCGAGTCGCTGCTGTCGGGTGTGCTGGAGTCGATGTGATGGACGAACGCGCCTGGAACGCATTGAAGGGTGCCGCGATGGATGCGCGCACGAACGCTTACGCCCCCTACTCGGGGTTCACGGTCGGGGCGGCCGTCCAGACGAAGAGCGGCGCGGTGTTCACCGGGTGCAACGTCGAGAATGCGAGCTACGGCGCCACGATTTGTGCAGAGCGCGCAGCATTGGCGGCCGCCGTCGCCGCGGGACATCGTGAGTTGGTGGCGCTCGTGATCGCTTCGGGGGCGAAGAGCCCTACTCCACCGTGCGGCATCTGCCGCCAGTGCCTGGCCGAGCTAGCTCCGAGCCTTCCAATACGGAGCTACGCGGCCGACGCGCACGCGGAGTACGACCTCGCATCGCTCCTGCCTGACGCCTTTAGTCGCGATCAGCTCGACTGAGGCCGGCTCAGCGGAGGCCCTCAGCGATTTTTCGAAGCTTCGCTTCGACGTCCGCTCGGTCGATCGCGTCGCGATCGGCCAGTTCCAGGTAGCGCCCGTACTGAACGACCGCGTCCTGACGCTTCTTCTGTGCGTAGTAGATGTCCCCCGTCAAGCGATGCGAGTCCGCGAGCCACGCCTTGCGGCCGGGAGTCTTGTCGCCGAGGGCGGTTGCTGCGCCAAACGACGTCAGCGCTTCTGCGCGACGGCCCTCATCGAGCTGCAGGCGCCCCAAGCGGTACCACCAGTACCCACGCTCCGGATCGCCCGCGACGGCCTTCTCGAAGTCCATGATCGCTTCCTTCATCTGGCCCAGCTGGTAGTGGCATTCGCCCATGGCCGCCCAAGCATCCACGCGGTCGGGGTTGAGCTCGATAGCCTTCTGCAGGTCGGCGAGGGCGTCGCGAACGACGCCGGCACGAATCCGAATCCGCGCGCGGAGCCAGTACGCGTCCCCAAGGGTGGGATCGAGCTTCAACGCGGTATCTAGCTCTCGCAGCGCGGTAGTCATCTCGTTCGACTCGAGCGCCACCCAGGCAACGTACATTCGATAGAGCCCGCTGTCGGACTCGAGGCGCGCAGCGCGGAGGAAGTGCTGCCTGGCAGCCTCCACCTGGCCCCGCTCCAACTCGACGCGACCGAGATAGTGCTCGGCCTCGGCGGAGTAAGGCTGCGCCTCGATCACCTGGAGCAACAGCTTCTCTCCTTCGTCGAGCTCACCGGTAAGAACCAGCACGGCGCCCAAGCGCGACTTCAGCACAGCATCGTTGGGTGAGTCGCCGAGCGCTTCTCGGTAACTCGTAACCGCGGCGTTCATGTCGCCACTGGCCTCTGCGAGCCGGCCCTTCTCCAGCGCAAGGCCGGGGAACTTCGCGTCCAACGCCTGAACCTTTTCGAGCTCCGCGCTGGCCTCTTCGAGCATGCCTTTGCGGCGGTACGCCACGGCAAGGCCGAACTGGACAGCCGAATCCCTGGGCTCCATCTCGAGCGCCTGCGCGAACTGTTTGATCGCTTCATCGATGCGGTTGCGTTCGAGCTCCGCCCAACCCAACAGGCGCCGAACTTCGGCGGTGATTTCGACGTTCTGCTGTGCTTCGACGAGCACGCCGACCGCTTCACCCGGACGCTTGGTCGACCTGTAGTGTTGCGCCAGCGCCATGTACGCACGGAACGACTCGGGTTCGAGCGCAATGGAGTTTCGGAAGTGACGCACAGCCTCTTTCGTATTGCCCAAGCCCTCGGCGACCATGCCTTGCCAGAGCTCGACATTTGGGTTCACGGGCTCGGGCGTCCGGAGGTCCGCGAGAAGCTTCTCGGCGTCGTCGGCTTTGCCCATGGCAAGGAGCGCCTCGGTAGCGCCAAGCTTGGCATCGACCACGACTTTGGGCTTCCCAGTCACGTCCATCTCGGACCCGGGTGGAATTTCCGATCCAAGAACCGTCTGGAAGCGGGCGTAGGCGTCTTGATAGGCGCCCTCTAACAGAACGAGCCGCGCCGCACCGAGCGCCGCATCGGCGTTGCTCGTGTCGAGCTCGATTCCCTTCTCGTACATTTCGCGAGCGGCGCCGAGGCGCCCCCGGTGTTCCTCGATCCGCGCGATGAGCGTGATCGACGAGGACTTGTCGGCGCGCGCGACTTTCAGCGTGGCGCCCTCAATGGGTGCGAGGCCCGCTGGGGCCTCGAGAAGCTGGTAGGCCTCGTCGATCTCGCCCTCGTCGATCAGCAGTCCCGCGACCGCGACGCGTGCCCCGGCGTGATTCGGGCTGAGCGCTCGAGTCGCTTTGGCAGCCGCGGCGGCCTTTTCGCGGTCACCAAGCACACGATAGCCGCGGGCAAGCCCCCATTGGGCTCGGGCGCTATCGTGCTTCTTCATGGCGCGCTCGAATGCGTCGACCGCGGCTTGCCCTTCGCGGGCCCGGAGCGCGATCTCGCCGGCCACCAAGTCCACATAGAGGTCCGTCGGGTCCTCTTGCGCGGCAAGCGCCACTTCGGAAGTGGCGGTGGCGGTGTCGGCGGTGCGAAGGGCGTCTGCCGCCAGTGCGACGTGGACACGGGGCGCTTCGTCGCCCCTTCGCTGCAGGTGCAACCGAAGTGTATCGGCGGTGCTCGCGCTCTCCGCTTCCTGTCCGTAGCGCACCTGGTAGTACGACTCGTGCAGGAGACTTCTGGCGATGAGCGAGCGATTTAGGCTCGCATCGGCGCGCGCGGTTTCGAGGCTGGCGAGCGCCTGCCGTGTGGCCGCATAGGTATCGGACGAGGCGAGCATCTCGGCTGCCTCGACCTCCTGCGCCACCGTCACTGCATCGCCCGAGGCGGGCAGAAGCGGCTCTACGAGGTGAATCCCAAAGAGGCCGTATTGGGTGGTGCCGAGATAGAAGCCTGCGCCAAGCACGACAGCGATGGCCCCGAGCGCCGCTACGGCCTTCATCAGCCAGGGCGGCCGTTTGATCGAGAGCCCTTTGCCTTTGGTCTTGCCCTTGGGCCCAGCCACCGCGCCCTGCGCGGCGCCGCCGGGGTTCGGCATGCGGTGCACGCCGGCTTCACCCTCCCCGGCAAGCCCTGAGAACTCCAGCCCGTCCGATTCCGGTAGATTGAGCTCGGCGGAATCGCGGCTTACACGGTCTGCGCTCGGCATGTCGGCCGAGGGTCCGGCGCCGGATGCGCCGAACGGCTGACCGATGGGCGGCGGTGGCTCTGGAACCCCCTGAGGCACATCGAGCTCCATCTCGAGATCGAGGTCCTCGCCCTCGGGAAGGTCGAGCTCGATCGGCCCGCCGCCGTGAACCCTCTCGGGACCGTCGAGGTCCATGAAGTCGTCCCGCGCGATGGGCAGATCTTTTTGGTCACTTGGCACGGGCATCTCGGAGTCGAGCGAGATCGGCGCCGGTACGGCAGACGCCGGCTTCGGCCGGGGTAGCTCAGCGTCGGTAAGCGCCATCGGCAGATCGATTTCCTCGCCCACGGGCTCGATCTCGCGTGCCCGTGCGGCGCCCATTGGGGCCGGCAAGTCGATCTCACCACCCGAAGGGCCCGAAAGGGGTGCGGGAAGGTCGGTGCCGCCAGGTGCATCGAGAGGCGCGGGCAAGTCCATGTCCGCGAACGGATCGAAGCCAGAAGGCGCGGACGGTGCCTTCGGAGCCGGAAGGTTGGCAACTCCGGGGTCATCAAACGGATCGAAATCGAGCGAGCGGCTGCCTTTTCTGGGCGCGGGGAGATCCGCGAGGTCGCCACCGGTAAAAGGCGCGGGAAGATCGACTTCCCCAATCGGCGCTGGCAAATCGGAAGGTGGCGACTTGATTACCGCACCCGGGGCGGGCGGCGGCACTTTGGGACCGAGCCCCACTTGCGTCGGCTTTCGTCGTGGGCGCTTCACAGCCCCTGGCGCAGAGCCGCCTCCTGCCTTTGCAGTCGAGCCGTCACGATGGACTTGAAAGCTTTCGCTGCACTTTGGGCATCGCATCCGCAGCCCGTCCTCGGGCAAACGGTCCTTGTCCACGTCGTAAGACGCATTACATGATGGGCAACTAACCTTGATCATGACCCCTACTGTCCCCCGGGGATCAAACATAACACGCCTGCCCCGCGTCCACTAAACCCTCGTAGTCAGATTCCGATCATAGCGGAACGTAGAGGGGATGAGTGTGCATGTCCTACCTTGACGCCTACAGAGCTGGAGGACTACCTTCCGGTCAACCGTGAAGCGCAACGTTCAGATCGAGATTGCCGGCGCCCGTTATCGCATGTCCTCGGACGCCGACGAAGCATACCTACAACGCCTCGCCGATATCGTGAATGAACGGGTCCAGGCCCTCGGTCCCAAGGCGGCTCGAGCGGCGACACCCGCACAGCTTCTCGCTGTCGTTGCGCTCAGCCTCGCCGAGGATCTCGACGCGTCCGAGCGCCGACGAGAGATTCTCGAAGCCAAGACACTCCAGGTCGTCGACACCGCGATTCGACGCATCGATCCACGACTGCAAGCGGACGCCGAGCTCGCGCAGCAAATCGAGCCGTGAGCGCCGACGAGGCGGAGCACGCAGAGAGCCTGCTCCGTCAACGCGCCAAGCTGGCACTGCGCCATCGAATGCGTGGGGTGCGCGAGGCGCTTCCCGGCTCTGCGTGCGATGCACGTTCAGCGGAGATCACCGAGCGCCTCTTGGCGCTTGCGGAGCTCGAACGGGCGGCAACCGTTCTCGCGTTCGCGTCCATTCGCAACGAAGTGCGAACGCAGACAAGCATGCAAGCGGCGTGGGCGGCGGGGAAGCGCGTGGCTTTGCCGCGGGTAGTCGGAGACGAGCTGCAGCTACACCTCGTCGCTTCGGACACCGTACTGATCGAGGGGGCCTTCTCCGTGCCCGAGCCGCCTGAGACAGCCACCCGGGTACAGCCCGACGAGGTGGATTTCGCACTGGTTCCTGCGTTGGCTGTCGATCCGCGTGGCTACCGGATCGGGTACGGCGGTGGCTACTACGACAAACTGATTCCCCGGCTCGGACGCGCATGCACTTGCGCGGTCGCGTACGATTTTCAGTTGACCGCTGAAGTGCCCGAGCTTCCATTCGACGTGGCGGTCGATCTCGTCGTCACCGATGAGCGTGTGATTCGCACCGAGTGAGGCGCGGGGCGATCCGAGGCGGCCGCGGTGGTATAGGTTCGGCGTGGTTGCAGACGCAGCACAGCGAAAGCTCGACAATCTTCCGGCGTCGCCCGGTGTCTATGTCTTTCATGGCGCGGACGGAAAGGTTCTGTACGTCGGCAAGGCGCGGAGTCTCAGGAACCGGGTGCGAAGCTACTTCCAGCCGGGGTCGAGCGACCTGCGTGCGTTCGTTAGCCGTCTCGAGCGCGAACTGACCGACATCGAAACGTTCGTCACGCACACCGACAAGGAAGCTGCGCTGCTCGAAAACCAGCTGATCAAGTCGCGCCAGCCCAAGTACAACGTGAAGCTTCGCGACGACAAGGAGTACTTGTCGTTGCGGCTCGACGCGAAGAAGCCGTGGCCGAGGCTCGAAGTCGTTCGCCGTCCAAAGCCTGACGGCGCGCAGTACTTCGGGCCTTACCATTCCGCGACCGCGGCGCGGCAAACACTGAGACTGCTGAACCGCTACTTCCAACTACGAACGTGCACGGACACCGAATTCCGTATGCGGTCGCGACCGTGTCTGCAGTATCAGATCAAGCGTTGCCCAGGGCCGTGCGTATTGGAAGTCGACGAGGAGGAGTACCGCGCGCAGGTCGCCAACGTCGCGCGGTTTCTCGACGGTCGCCACGGCGAGCTGGTCCGTGACATCGACGTGCGAATGAAAGGCGCGTCCGGAGAGCTCGAGTACGAACGAGCGGCCGTATATCGCGATCAGCTTCGCGCCGTCGAGCGGGCCCAAGAAGAACAGCGTGTGGCTGGCGTGCAGAAGTCGGACCAAGACGTGATTGGCTTTCACCGTCAGGGCGACCAAGTCGAAGTTGCCGTATTGAGCATGCGCGGCGGGCGCTTGTTTGGCGTGCGCACGCTTCCGCTGCGACGGGTTGCGGTGCCAAACGACGAGATGCTCGGAGCCTTTCTCCGGCAGCACTATACCGACCGGGCTTCGCTTCCTGACGAGATTCTGGTGCCGGTGACAATCGAGATGAGCGAAGCGCTCGAGGAGCTCCTCAGCGAGAACCGAAGGCGCCGGGTGCAGATCGTCGAGCCAAAACGCGGCGCTAAGGCCAAGTTGCTCGAGCTCGCGCGCGAGAACGCAGAGCACGCGTTCCACGAGAAGGAACGTGCGCGTGAAGACGTCGAGGCGAGGCTCGCAGAGCTTCAACGACAGCTTCGCTTGTCGGTGCTCCCGCGGCGCATCGAATGTGTCGACATCTCGCACACCGGAGGCGAGGAGACCGTGGCGGTGTTCGTCGCGTTGGACAACGGCGCGCTCGCCAAGGAGCGCTACAGGAGTTTCCGCGTCAAAGGGGTTGGCGGGGGCGACGATTATGCGGCGATGTACGAGGTACTGATGCGGCGATTGCGCCGGGGTAAGAACGATGAGGAAGGCTGGGAGCTACCGGACCTACTGGTCGTCGACGGCGGCAAGGGCCAGCTCGGCGTCGCGGTCCGCGCCCGCGAAGACATCGGCGTACCCGACCTCGACATCGCCTCCGTTGCAAAACCGCGGGTCACGGTGACCGGGGAAGAAGAAGGCGACCGGGTGTTCCGCCCCGGACAGAAGAACGCAGTGCCCGTGAGGGGAAACTCGGCGCTGTCGCTCCTCCTCCTCGCACGCGACGAGACCCATCGAGCATCGAACACCTTGCGAAAGAAGGTCGGACGCAAGAGGCGGCTTCGGAGCGAGCTTGACGGGGTACCGGGGGTCGGACCGAAGACCAGGGGGAAGTTGTTGCGCAATCTGGGCTCGCTGCGTGAAGTGCTGGCGGCGACGGAGGAACAGTTGATCGCAGCGGGGGCGACTCGGCGACAGGCGGAGGCAATTAGGGAGACACTGGGGAGTCGCGCACCGGCCGGACCAGAGGCGGAAACCGCAGAGGAAACGGCAATAGAGAACGCCTTTCAGCCGGACTAAGCGAAAAAGGGGTCAGACCCCTTTTTTTGTTGCTCCTACGTCGCCGAGGGCAACCGCACATGAAAAATCGCGCCGCCCTGCTTCCGGTTCGCCGCCTCGATCGACCCGCCAAGCCGTTCGACGATCGTATGACAAACCGCGAGCCCCAGCCCAGTCCCCTGCCCCGGCGCCTTGGTCGTCACAAACGGATCGAACACCTGCTCGATAATCTCACGATCGATCCCCGGCCCATTATCCTCGACGACTAGCTGCACGACATCGCCGCCGCTCGATGCACGCACCTCGATCCGACCCTTTTCTCCGAGCGCGTCCGCAGCGTTGAACAGCAGGTTTAACAACAACTGCCGCAATCGTTCGTGGTCGCCACGAACGCGCGGCAGGCCGTCCTCGAGGGTAAGGGCGAGGTCGATGTCGCGGAAGCGGGTTTGGCGGTCGATGAGCTTGATCGTGTCCGACACGACTTCCGAAATGTCGGCCGAGTTCTCGATCCTTCCCGCTTGGCCCGGCTCGTTCCTCGAGAAATCCAGCAAGTCGCGGATCGTGTGGTGAATTCTCTCGGCCTCGCGCTGAATCCGGCCCACGAACTCCTCTTCTTCTTCGGGGTCGAGGTCGCCCGTCTGCATCAGGTCGAGGAGGCCGCGAATCGCTGCGAGCGGATTCCCAATCTCGTGCGCGACGCCGGCCGATAGCCGTCCGACGGCCGCCAGACGCGCGCTCCGCACCAATTGCTCCTGCGCGGCGGTCAGCTCTGCGGTGGTGCGCTCGAGCTCCTCGAGTCGATCTTGGAGCGCCGCGCGGTCTTCGCGAAGCAGCGCGGCCATCTCGTTGAACGTTGCGGCGAGACGAGCGACCTCGGCCGCGCCTTGCACGGGAACGCTGGTGCGCAGTCGGCCTGCAGCGAGACGCTCGGCTGCGAGTCGCAGCCGGTCGATCGGGCGCACGATGAAATACGTCAGCAGAACGTACGTCAGCAACAGCACGGTGGCCGCAGTCAGGCCGAGGTAAAACAAAAACAAGCTTCGCCGCGCCGCGTCGCCGCGACCGCTTGCCGGCACCCACACTCGCAGCTCTACGCCGGTGGGAGTCGTGATGGTGGCGTCGGGGTCGCCATCGACAGCGCCCCAGGTCGTGAGCGATCCTTCGTCGTCGTGGAGCTCCACCCGTTCGACGAGACCTTCGTCGACCATGCGGCCGATCGCCCCCTCGCTCAGGCCCTCACCTCGCGAGCCGGCGCCCGAAGCGAGCGCTTGCGCCAACCCGGTCGCGCGGGTGCGCTGCTCTTCGGCGTTCTCACTCTCGTCGAGCCGCGCTGTCACGAGGCTGACCAACACGAATGCCGCGCCGAACGCCACGATCAGCGCGAGCATGAGCTGGCTTCGAAGCCCCAAGCCGAACGGACGCCCCATGTGTATAGTCTACAGCCACAATCTCTTGACCCGCCACGCGGGCCGGTGCATGGGGGAATCATGACACGGGGCGCCCGTCTTGGGGTGATCGCTGGCTCGATCCTGGTCCTCTCGTCCTTTGGTGCTTCCGCGAGCGCGCAACGCCAGGGAGACGGGCTCTATGGCCGCTGGGATCGCGGGCTGACGCTTTCGTTCGGCGCGGGGCCAGGCGCGACGTGGCTCAACGGAAAGGCCGACCCCAACGTGGTCGGCGAGGCCCGGTTCTTGGTGGCTGACGTCGCAGGGTTGGTGCTCTCTGGCCGGTGGGGCCCCGACTCCGGCCAGCATTTGTTTCTCGGCGTGGACCTCCGCCCGCTCTTCCCGGCGCTCTTCTTTCTCTACAAGCAAACATGGAACGAGTTTGCCGACCTGTTGCTGCAATCGATCTTCCTCGAGATCGGGCCGGCGTTTCTGCTCGACGGCAACCAAAGCACGGCGCTCGGCGTCGGCTTTGGGTTTGCTATCCCGCTGTACAGACCTCTCACCACGGTACGTGGGCTGTGGCTGCGCATCGCCACCCGATACGTAAACGCGGATCCGTCGTACCGGAACGCGCAGCCAACGTCGGATCGCACGCAATGGACGCTCTACGCGACGTTTGTCGTACGCCTGGGTTTCAAGTCGAAGCTTAGTCGGTGGGAGCCCAGCAGGTACCGCCGCCGGTAGTTTACCGTCTCTGGCCCCGCCCTCCCGGATGCAGTAGATCAACGCGCCCATGGAAGAATTGCCGCAGCAGATCGGTCGCTACCGAATCGAACGACTCCTCGGGGCGGGGTCGATGGGGAACGTCTATCTGGCGCACGATGCGGATCTCGATCGGCCAGTTGCAGTCAAGACGCTGCGTGATCTCGCGCTCGATGCAGAGATGCGGGACGTGTTTCTCAGCCGCTTTCAGAACGAGGCGCGTGCTGCAGCTCGCCTTCAACATCCGAATATCGTTCAGATATTCGACGTCGGGGACGACCCGAAGGTCGGCCCGTATTTGGTTTTCGAGTACGTCCGCGGACACACGCTCAAACAAGAGCTCAAGAAGGAAGGCCCTTTGTCCCGCGACGATTTGCTCGACCTCGCCCAACACGTCGGCGATGCGCTTGCGACGGCACACCT
>CALJYC010000352.1 GCA_937984275.1 uncultured bacterium
GATCGCGGTAGGCGTTCCGCGGGGGACGGTCCACGGGCACTGACGCTGGCACTGACACTGGCACTGACGCTGGCACTGACACTGACACTGACACTGACACTGACACTGACACTGACGCTGGCACTGGCACTGGCACTGGCACTGACGCTGGCACTGACGCTGGCACTGACGCTGGCACTGACGCTGTGGCTAGCACTGACGCCGCTCTGTTCGATCGCCTGACCCCTGATGCTCGGATCACAGTATCCGACGTCCAGATCGAAAGCCGAACCTCCGAGGGGCATGTCGAACGCATTCGGGGTTTCGAGCTGGATCTGAGGGGAGGAGGCAACGGTTGGTATCGCGTCGCCGTGGGCGGACAGACCTCCAACAAGGGAACGTTGAAGGTCGACGTCAGTGTCATGCCCTCCGAGGCGCGCGCCGACGGCAGCGTCCGGCTCCGTCGAATCTCACTCGCGCTCATCGCGCCGTTCGCGCCCGAGCTCCCACTCTACGACACGGAGGTAGGCACGCTGAGCGCGGAGCTCGAGCTCGCGGCCAGTTCTTCCGGTCAGGTGACCATGGAGGGTAGCTTACGGTTGCGCGAGCTCGCGTTGTCCTCCGAGCGGATCGCGCCCGAGCCCGTAGAGCACATCAACATCGACGTCAGAGGAAAGGGCATCTGGCATCCCGTCGACCGCCTGCTTCAAATCGAACGCGGCCAGGTTCGGATGGGCAAGACCCAAGTCCTGATCGACGGCGAGCTCGAGCGCACTCCCGATCACTATCGCGTCGATCTCACCGCAAAGCTCCCGCCCACGAGTTGCAACGACGTAGTCGGAGCCATCCCAGAGGACGTCCTCGGATCGCTCGCCAGGTTCGAATGGTCGGGCAACTGGAGCGCCTTGACTCACATCTCGCTCGATTCACGGGACCTCGAAGCAACCGAGCTCTCGATTCGCGTCCGCAACCTTTGTCAGTTTGAAAGCACGCCCAAGTGGGTTCGGATCGAGCGATTCCAGGAGCCCTTCCGCCACCGCGCGGTCGAGCCTGACGAGACGGTCTTCGAGATGCGAACCGGCCCCGGCACCGCGTACTGGGTCGCGTTTGCCGACATCAGCCCATTCATGCCCCCAGCGGTGATCAGCCACGAAGACGGAGCCTTTTATGATCACGGCGGGTTTGCGCCCTGGGCGATTCGCGATGCGTTGGTGCGCAACCTCCAAGAAGGTCGCTACGTCGTCGGCGCCAGCACGATTTCGATGCAGCTCGCCAAGAACCTCTATTTGCAGCGTGAGAAAACGATCGCCCGCAAAGTTCAAGAGGTCATTCTCACCTGGTGGCTCGAGAACGCCCTCAACAAGGACGAGATCCTCGAGCTCTACCTCAACGTGATCGAGTACGGCCCGAGCGTTTATGGGCTCAGGCACGCGGCTGCCTATTACTTCGGCCGGGAGCCTGTCGAGCTGAGCCCCGCCGAGTCGGCGTTCCTTGCGTGCATGTTGCCGTCGCCGAAGCGCTACCACGTTTCATACGAGCGCGGCGCGCTCACCCGCTCGATGAAGAGCAGGATGCGGCGGTTGCTCGAGCACATGGCGAAGCGCGAGCGCATCGGTCCCGAAGCGCTGTCCTACGGGCTAGCCGAGCTCGAGGATTTCCGCTTCCGCCGTGACGGAGATCCTTTGCCGGAGCCTCGGGTGTTGCCGCCTCTTGGGGCGCCGGAGATACCGGATCCGGAAACGCTCGATCCCTTCGAGACGCTGTTCCTTGCCCCGTAGACGCGTCCTCGTTCAAAAATTCTTGCCTCACCGCAGGCGCTGCCGGTCATTTATTAGGCCGACCTCAGGGCTAGGGGTAAACACGAGCGAGGCGCGGGGGCCGTCAGTGAATCGGCCCGATTTCGGTGCGTCCGAGGGATTATGCAAGGGTTGCTTGGCGTTGGTGGGTTGGTGCGGGTCGTGCTGGTGCTTGGTTTGCTCCTCGTTGCTTCGGCGGCGCTTGCGCAGGACGCGTCTCCAGCCGTCCTCGTGATCACCGCGAGCGACGATGCCACATCGGGCGCGGCGATTCGCATCGATGGCGAACCGTCCGGCAACGTGCCGCTGCGCAAGACGCTCACCCCGGGCCGCCACTTGCTACAGGTCGGCAAGCGCGGGTTCGCGACGTTTTCGAAATGGGTCGACCTAGTGGGCGGCCAGGTCCTGACCATCCCGGTCGCGCTTCAGCCTCAGGTCGCGAAGACCGGCTCGCTCTTGATCACGGCAGACGTGACTGGAATGCCGGTGTTCATCGATGGACAGCGACGTGGCGGGACTCCACTGGTCGTCGATGGCCTGACCGAGGGCGAGCACGTGGTGGAGATCCAGAGCCCAGGAGAGGGCTATCAGCCGTTCTCGCAGGTCGTGGTGATCAAGGCGAACGAGCGAGCGACGGTCGACGCGACGATCCGAGTCGCTCCCGATCTAGGTAGCCTGCGCGTCATCGCGAACGTGCCTGGCGCGATCGTCAGCCTCGACGGGGTCGACATCGGCGTAGCCCCCGCCGCCAAAGGCGCGCTGACGCCGGGCGAGCACACCGTCCTGGCCCGGGCGACCGGCTACGAGCCCGTGGAGCAAACCGTGACGGTGATCGCCGGGCGCGAGCGCGTCGTCTCGGTGAGGTTCACGATCGCGAGCACCGATGTCGCGCGTGTCCTGGTTCGCGCGAGCGTTCCCGACGCTACCGTCACAATCGACGGGGAGGACTATGGCAACCCACCCATCACGATCGAGCCAGCCGAGTTCGGAACGCACTCGATTGTCGTCCGCGCGCCGGGCTACCGCGAGGTACGCCGCACATGTTCGGTGGGGCCCAGCCGCAACTGCGACATCTACGCCGACCTCAACCCGCTCGGGGTGCCCGTCCGGGTCGAGGCCAACGTATCGGGCGCACAGCTTTTCATCGATGGCGAAGCGCGCGGCCCCGTACCCTGGGAGGGAGACCTACCTGCCGGCGTCCACCAGCTCGAGGTGAGGGCGGAAGGTTATGGGAACCACGTGGAGCAGATCAACCTCCAGAAATCCCCGCGCGTCCGGCTGATTCAGGTGATCATGAACACGACCGCCGTACCCGTTAATCAGGGGAGGCGCGACAAAGAAGCCGAACGCAACGACCCGCTTCGCAATACCGTGACCCACGCGGGTGCGCCCAACCCTGTGGGGGTGGCCACGCTCGACTTCTCGACCGGCTGGCCGTGGCTGGCGTCGCTTGGCATGCGGGCTGGGCTCACGAAGTTTCTCGACGTCGGCATCTATGTGGCCACGTTCGGACGCCTCACCGACTTTGCCGTGAGCACGAAGGCCGGCTGGCGCGTGTCCCCCAACTTCTCGTTGGGCGGAGATCTCCAGATCGGTGGCGGCGTGGGGCCCGCACAACGCGATACCCTTGGCGTGAGCCACCCGACGAACAACTTCTTCATCACGCTCGATGCGATCTTCAGCCTGCACTTTCCGCCCCGTGGCGCTTTCTCGGTCTGGATTGCAGGCGATTTCAACAGCGACCGATGGGATTTCGATGGTCGCAACAGCCGCCTCGCTGTGACAACCTCCCGTCAGAACGTGGTGCGCGCCCGGCTAGGCGGCTCGCTGGAGATCGTGGTGACGCGGAAGTGGAATGTGTGGATTGAAGTAGAAGGCATCGTTGCCGGGGACCGCCGTCGCGTCCTCGGAGACATCTTCGGCGGGGGCCACCACGACTCGTTGGTCTACGGTCAGTTCGGCGCCACCTTCAAGTTTGGTGGCGCGAAGGGGGACTCGTGATCGACGGTCACTTCATCGTGATCGAAGGCATCGACGGATCGGGTACGACCACCCAGAGCTCGATTGTCGCCGGGCGCCTCGTCGCAAAAGGGCTGCCCGCTCACACGACACGCGAGCCGAGCGATGGCCCGATCGGCGTCTTGATCCGCCAGATCCTGACCGGCAGGGTGGTGCTCCCCGGTCGCGACGGCGCGCGTCCGCCCGGCTGGGCGACGATGGCCACGCTGTTTGCGTCCGACCGCCTGGATCATCTCGAGGCGGAGGTCATCCCCGCCCTCGTCGACGGGGTCACTGTCATCTGCGATCGGTACGACTACTCCTCCGTCGCCTATCAGACGGTGAGCGGCGGTGGTGACCACGACGTTTCCATGTGGGTACGCGAACTCAATCGGCACGCGAGGCGCCCCGACCTGACGCTCGTCCTCGACGTCGACCCCCAGGTGGCGGCGAGCCGCCGAGGCACCCGATCCGGCAACCCCGAGCTGTACGAAATCGATGAGATACAGGTCGAGTTGGCGAAATTCTACGCGAAAATCGACGAACTTTTCCCAAGTGATACAATTCGACACATCGATGCGAACTGTGGCGTCGAGGAAGTGACCGCGGCGATCTGGTCCGAGGTCATGGCACTTCGAGGAGAGTCTGTATGAGCCGTTATCTGACCGTGTTGTTGGCCGCCCTCCTGATTGCAAGCGCGTTCGGGTGCGAGAAGAGCAAGCTCCGGGACGACATGATGGGAGACTCCACTTGGGAGAGCTCCGCGGGCGAGGAGAAGTGGGAATCCGCAGACCAGCCGCCCAGGCGCAACGACGACTGGGAGGAGGAGAACGCTCCCATGGAAGGTGCGCCCCCCGCCGAGGAGCAGAAGCCCGAGAGCAGCCTGGAGCAGTCCTATCCGCGGGTGTCGACAGGCGCCATTTCGCGCGATGAGCTCGTGCCGGTGCTGGACGGGGGCCTGGGTCGGTTCCTACAAAACGTCAAAACCGAGCCTGCTTTCCACAAGGGTAGCTTCGTCGGCTTCCGAATCGTGAGCCTGTTTCCCGGAGAGCCGGCCTTCGCATCGCTCGACCTTCGTCCCGGGGACACCGTCACGCGCATCAATGGCAAGTCCATCGAGCGACCCGAGCAAGCAGCCGCCGTGTGGGAAGACCTTCGAACCGCCTCGAACCTGGTGGTCGACTATGAGCGCGGTGGCGAGCAGCACGCGCTGCGCTTCACGATCGTTGACGAGAGTTAAGTTCGACTCCAACGTTGCGCCGTGCGGTTCGCTACGGTGCTCCTTCGGCGCAAGCCCGACCGGCCGGTCGCGAAGCTGGCCTTAACCCTGGGCGGGCTGGTGCTGATCCAAATAGCAGTGGGGCTCATGAGCGTCGCGCTGCTCGCTGCGGTGTGGGCGCAGCTCGTGCACCTCCTCATCGCGATGCGACGTGGATTACGCTCGTCCTGCTTGCACTTTCCTCACCGCCTCCCATCTCGGATGCTAGTCTGCTTTGGTGAGCGATCCTTATCTCGACCAAGAGGTAGCCGGGCAGTTCCGCATCGTCGAGAAGATCGGCAAGGGCGGCATGGGAGCGGTCTACAAGGCCGAGCAGCCCGACATGAATCGCTACGTGGCGATCAAGATCCTTCACTCGCGCTATCTCTCAAGGAGCGACTTGGTTTCTCGCTTTCGCCGTGAGGCGCGCGCGATGAGTCAGCTTTCCCATCCGAACACCGCGCGCGTGTTCCTCTACGGACAGCTCGAAGACGGCGCGTGCTACTTCGTGATGGAGCACCTCGTCGGCCAGAATCTCGCTCAACTCGTTCGAGCCGAAGGCGCGATGGATCCGAAGCGCGCGATTCGCATCATGATCCAAGTATGCAGCGCGCTCGAAGAGGCGCATCAAGCGGGGATCGTTCACCGCGACCTCAAGCCGGAGAACATCTTCGTGACCACCCAGGGCGGCATCCGGGATTTTCCCAAGGTGCTGGACTTCGGTCTCGCCAAGGTCACCGAGCGGCAGATGAGGCCGGGCTCGATGGTGCTCACCCAGCAAGGCATGGTCTTCGGCACACCCGAGTTCATGAGCCCCGAGCAGGCGCACGGGAAGACCCTCGATGCGCGCTCGGACATCTACTCGCTGGGCGTCATCCTTTATGAGTTGCTGACCGGGAAGTTGCCCTTCGATGCCAAGCAGCCAATCGAGTACATCCAGCTCCACGTGAATGCGACACCGATTCCGCTCTCTGAACGGCGTCCGGACGCCACGTTCCCGCCGGGTCTGCAAGAGGTGGTCATGGCGGCGTTGGCCAAGAAGCCTGAGGAGCGATACGCCACGGCGGCCGATTTTGCGGCGGCGCTCGACAGCGTCCTGCAGGGCGAAGTCGGGGAGGGCGGTCCAATCAGCCTGCCCACGCCGATCCCAGCGGTGCCCGTACCCAACGCCGCCCCAGACATCGAACCTCTTCGAGGCCCCCAAACACCCAAGACGCCCTGGATCATGCTGGGTGTGGGGGTCATCCTCGCGGTGGCGGGCGTAATTGCGCTCCTGGCGGCCTTCGGCCCCGGTTCTTGACCGCTTCGGCTGCTGGCCCTAGGCCCGCCTCTCGGAGAGCTTGACCGTTTTGGAGGGGAGCGTCAGAGTGCGCGCCCGCTTCCAGCTAGAGACCACCATGACTGTAGCGATTCGCCCAGCCACGATGATGCTGACCGTGCGCGACCTCATCGCGCTCACCAAGCCGCGGATCACCCTGATGGTCCTCGTGACGGCTGCCGGTGGCATGTGGCTTGCGCCGGGCTCGCTCGATGTCGGTTCGATGGCGGTCATGCTCCTCACGACCGGAATGGTCGTCGGTGCCGCCAACACGCTAAATTGCTATCTCGAGCGCGACAGCGATCGCCTGATGGCTCGCACGGCGAATCGTCCGCTCCCCGATCGCCGGCTCGAGCCCTCGTGGGCGCTGATCCTTGGCGTTCTCATGGGGCTCTTTGCCGTGCCGACGCTCACGCTAGCCGTCAATCCGGGGACCGGGCTGCTCGGCTTCATTGCGCTCGCGAGCTATGTCGCGATCTACACGCCGATGAAGCAGTACACCCCCGCGGCGCTCTTCGTCGGCGCTCTTCCAGGTGCCCTGCCGCCGCTCATGGGTTGGACCGCCGTAACCGGGAGCATCGATGTGCCCGGGCTGGTGTTGTTCGGTGTCCTGTTTTTCTGGCAGATCCCGCACTTCATCGCGATTTCGATCTTCCGGCAGGAGGAGTACGAGCGGGCGGGCCTCAAGGTCTTGCCGTCGGTTCGCGGGATGCGTTCGGCCAAGGTGCAGTCGGCGGTCTACGCGGGTGCGCTTTGGGCGGTGTCGCTCCTTCTCGTGCCCTACGGACTGGCTGGCCCGATCTACCTCACGGCAGCGGTAATCCTCGGCGGCTATTTCTTCTGGATGGCGCTCCGTGGCTTCAAGGCGGACGACTCGAAAGTCTGGGCCAAGAAGTTCTTCGTGGCCTCCCTCATTTACCTCACCGCCTTGTTCGCGGCCCTGATCATCGATGCGCTCTAAGCCCCTCGGTCCGGTGCTCCTGAGCCTGGTTGGCTTGCTCGGCCTGCTCGGTCTGCTCGTCTTGGGGTGCTCCAAGAGGAGCGCCGAGGATGTTCCGGTCCTCGGCCAGCTCCCCGAGTTTTCGCTCGTCGACCAGAACGAGCAGGCCTTCGTTCGTGAGTCGATGGAGGGCAACCTCTGGGTCTCGGCCTTCGTCTTCACCCACTGCCGGTCTACCTGCCCTAGAATCACCGCCCACATGAAGGGGCTCCAGTCCCGGCTTGCGGATGTCCCTAGTGCCCATTTCGTTTCTGTCAGTGTCGATCCCCGCAACGACACCCCGGAGGTCATCAAGGCCTACATGACCAAGAACGAGCTAGATGAGAGCAACTGGCGCTTCGTCACGGGCGAAGAGGAGGCGATTCGGCACGTGGTGGTCGACGGCTTCCGGGTGGGGCTCGGGGACGAGGACAGCAAAGCTGCGGGCGCCGAGGAGATCATGCACTCGAACTCGTTCGTGCTGGTCGACCACAAGGCGCAGGTCCGGGGCTATTACCGGGCCAACAACGACGGCATCGAGGACCTCGAGCGCGATCTGCGTGCTCTGGCAGCGGTTGTGCCCCCTCAGCATTGATAGCTCCGCGCTTCGGTGTTAAGCCCGCGGCATGAGTGAAAAGATCCCCGTCGCGCAACGGCTCAGCGCCGTCAAGCCGTCCGCCACTGTTGCCGTTGCCCAGCGAGCGCGAGAGCTCAAGGCGGAAGGCATCGACGTGCTTTCCTTCAGCGTGGGTGAACCGGATTTCGAGACGCCCGCGCACATTC
>CALJYC010000353.1 GCA_937984275.1 uncultured bacterium
TCTATTTTCTGGCGGGGCAACGCGGAAGCATGCGTTCTCTGTGGGCGAGGAGATCGCCGGACGCGTCGAGCGTGTCGAGCATGGCACCGTCATCGTCGATTTGTTCGGCAAGGCCACCGCGATCGCCGACGTCGACGAGCCACGCGAGCTGCCGACTATCATCCACGAAGTGCAAGAGCCGATAGTCGAAGCCGCCGCCCCAGAGACTCCCGCAGAGTCGGCCGCCCCCGACGCTCCCGCACCGATTCACACGCCACTGGTGCCATCACTCGGGGCGATCCCGACGCCGGTCGTCGAGGCGCCAACGGTCGAAATGGCAAAGCTCGCGGAGGGTGACGCCTCGGCGTGGGAGTTCTCGCCTACGGAGGTCACCAACGTCCCGGACGACGAGCTTGGCGAGGCCGACACGGTTGTTGGCGCACAGGCCTTTGACCCGGGGAGCGGCGCGGAAGCGCAGTTGGCGGTTACCGAGCCGCCGACGACGGAGGCAGCGGCCGAGGCAGTGGCAGAGACGGTGGCAGTGGCAGAGACGGTGGCATCGGCAGCGGCAGAGACAGTGGCAGAGACGGTGGCAGCGGCAGAGACGGTGGCAGCGGCAGAGACAGTGGCAGCTGCAGTGACTGAGGGCGCGGGTGAGACCGTCTCCGGGGACGCGGCCGTGGTGGAGGAGGATCCTGCTGAGGCTGATCTCACCCTCCTCGATCCTCTGCCGGAGCTCGAGGCGCCACAGCTGGGCGCGATCTTCCGTGGGCGCATTGGAGCGGTTGCGGAGAGTGGACACATCGCCATCGTCAACCGAGTCGTCGACAAAGGCGCGGCTCGCAAAGCGCTGCGCGCGGCGCGTGACCTTCACCAACGCGTGCACGGCGTCGTCTATGGCTACAACCGGGGCGGGTTCGACGTGCTCGTCGGCGGCGTGCGGGCGTTCTGCCCGGCGAGTGCGATGTCGCTGACACACATCGACGATCCCAACGCGTTCGTCGGACAGCGGTGCGAGTTCTCGTTGCCGCAGGACAAGGGCGGCAAAAAGAGCATCATCGTCAGCCGACGGAACATCCTCGAAAAGGAAGCGCGCAAGAAGGCCCGTGAACGAATGGCGGAGCTCGAGGTTGGGGCCAAGCTGAAGGGCAAAGTGATCGAGGTCCGCGACTACGGGGTGCTCGTCGACCTTGGCGATGGGCTCGATGGCTTGGTTCACATGAGCGAGGTCTCTTGGGGCAGAGGTGTGAGGCCGCAAGACGCAGCCAAAGTTGGCGACGAGGTGGACGTAGAGGTGCTCAAGGTTCAACAGGCCTCGCGCAAAGACCGCTTTGGCCGCGTGTCGCTGTCGATGCGCGCCTGCCAGCCCGACCCGCTAGAGGCTGCCAAGGACGTCATCCGTCCCGGGATGCCGATCAAGGGCAAGGTCGTTCGGACGACGGACTTCGGTGCGTTCATCCAGCTCCAGGAGAACATCGAGGGGCTTCTCCACATTTCCGAGCTGGGCGGGAGCAGAGAGCTCACGCACGCCAAGCAGGCGGTCACCGAAGGCGACGAGATCAACGTCGTCGTCGAGCGCGTCGACCGGCAACAGAGGCGCATCTCGCTCTCGAGGCTCACCGACGCCGATGCAGCCGCGATCGAGGCAGGGGAGATCGAAGTTGGCAAGGCCCCGCGCTCCCTCAAGCAGGGCTCCCTCGTCGCGGTGGTCGTGAAGCGAGTCGATCACACCGGCGTGCAGGTCCAGGTCGACGGAATGCTCGGAAAGCGCGGCCGCGGGTTCATCCCCGGCCGTGAGCTTCAAGACGTGCGCGACGACAAGCGCAAGGGCGTGTCCCAGGGCGACGTGGTCGAGGTGAAGGTCATTGGTACGGAGCGCGACGGGACACTGCGTTGCTCGATTCGGGCTCGCCTCCTCGACGACGAGCGCAAGGCTGTCCGAGAGTACCGCAAGGAGTCGGCGAAGGAGGGTCTCGGTACGTTTGGGGACCTGCTCAAGGCGAAGCTAGGCGGCGGCTCAGACTAAAGCACCGGGGCACGGCGGAACGCGACGCGGGGCTTCTGCGGACGGGGCGCCTTGCAAAGGTGGCCGGAGGGACTGGGGGCGCGGGGCCACGCAAGGCGCCCCTCGGAGCTCGCGCCAATCGGCAGCGGATTGCTGTCTTGGCCGCTTGTCACTCACACGCCGCCGAACCCCCACATCGCGCTCCGCCATGCCCCTCCATACGACAATGGCCAACCCAACATATTCGCCGTGCTCCTCCATACGACAATGGCCAGTCCACTGTTCCCCACTGGCCCTCCGTACGTTGACTTCTACGCAGGAGAACGGCTCGCGATGGGCAGCACAGCGATTGGGTCGGCGCTAGCCGTGTGTCGCCGTATGGAGCCGTGGCGACGGGGCTCCCAATTGCGAGCACGCCCGTCGCGTGCCGTTCTCCGGTCGTGAAGTAGCTTCCGTTGACTTGTCGTTTGGCATCTCGTCGGATAGGCTCCGCGCTCTCTTATTCGGGCGATTAACTCAGGGGTAGAGTGATTTCTTCACACGGAATAAGTCGCTGGTTCAAATCCAGCATCGCCCACCACTAATCTATGATGCGTTTGGGGGACGGTCCTTTGAAGCCGTCCGAGAGGTACTAGAGGAGACGCGCTTGGCTGACCTGTCGACGCTGGTCCAGGGAATCCAGACCGGGGACATGCGAGCCCTGGCGCGGGCGTGCCGACTGATCGACGAGCGAGACCCACGGGCGTTCGAGCTGCTCAAGCAGATCTTCACCCATGATGGGCCCGCGTACGTGATCGGCGTGACCGGGACGCCCGGCGCCGGGAAGAGCACGTTGGTCGACGGGTTGATTCGGCTCTACCGCGAGCAGGGCAAGCGGGTCGCGGTTCTTGCGATCGATCCGACCAGTCCTTACTCGGGCGGCGCGATTCTCGGCGACCGCATTCGGATGCAGCAGCACTTCACCGATGAAGGCGTGTTCATCCGCTCGATCGCGACCCGCGGTCATCTGGGTGGGCTGTCTCGCTCGACGGGCGACGTGCTCCATGTCTTGCACGCTGCGAAGTTCGACGTGGTGCTGCTCGAGACCGTAGGCGTCGGCCAGGACGAGCTCGAAGTGACGCGGCTAGCCGACACGACGCTCGTCGTGATGGCGCCGGGGATGGGCGACGACATTCAGGCGATCAAGGCCGGCATCCTCGAGGTGGCCGACGTGTTCGCGGTGAACAAGGCGGATCGGGTGGGCGCGGACGCCACGGCGCAAGACCTTCAGCAGATGCTCTCGCTTCGACGCGTGCCGCAGGGCGTGAGCAAGATGCAGGGACACACCGCGGTATCGACGCTCCAAAAAGGGCCCGAAGCGGAGGCCGGGGAGTGGGTGCCGCCCATCCTCAAGACAGTGGCTCACCGTCAGGAGGGGTTGGCCGAGCTCGTCGACGCATTCGCCAAGCATCGGGAGTTCCTGATGACGACGGAAGCGGGCCGGGGAATCCGTGAGCAACGGCGTGTTTCCGAGTTCCAAGCGATTTTGTACCAAGCGTTGATCGACGAAGTCGACGCGCGCTTCGCGGATCAGGTGAGAGAAAAGCTGCAGGAAGTCGTCGGCGGCCGGGTCGATCCGTATTCGGGCGCCGAGGCGCTGGTTCGCAGTGCGATAGGTGACGAAAATGAGACCTAGCGGCGTGTAGCCGTCCCGTGGCGGCACGGACGGCTTGGGCTAGAGTGAGCGCCATGACCTCGTTTGTGGAAGTGACGCACGACGGCCACGTCGGCACCTTGACCATCAACCGTCCCGACAAGCTCAACGCACTCAGCCAGGAAGTACTCTCGGATTTGAGCTCTGCGATCGAAGCGCTTGCCGCGAACGATGGTGTGTGGGCTGCGGTCCTCACCGGGACCGGAAAGGCCTTCGTCGCCGGCGCCGACATCGCCGCCATGAAGGATATGACCGAAGGGGAAGGGCTCGAATTCGGCGCGCTCGGTCACCGGGTGTTCGCCGCGATCGAGAACCTTCGCTGTCCCGTCATCGCTGCGGTCAACGGCTTTGCGCTCGGTGGCGGCTGCGAGCTCGCGTTAGCTTGTGATTTCATCTACGCATCGAGCAAAGCCAAGTTCGGTCAGCCCGAGGTCAACCTCGGGATCATTCCCGGCTTCGGCGGAACGCAGCGGCTCCCGCGACGCGTTGGGTCTGCGGCCGCTCGCGAGCTCATCTACACCGGCAAGATGATCAACGCGGCAGAAGCGCTTCGGCTCGGCTTGGCGAATGCGGTCTTCGAGCCCGACGATCTGCTCGCTGCCGCGATGAAAACGGCTGCGGAGATCGCAAGCAAGGGGCCGCTGGCCGTCGCCGCGGCAAAGCGCTTGATTCGGGATGGTGTGGACCTGCCACTTCCAGAAGCCAATCGACTGGAACAGGCCGCCTTCGGCGAGGCGTTCGGGACGGAAGATCAGAGAGAGGGCATGGGCGCGTTTCTCGAGAAGAGAGCGCCCGCGTTCAAGGGTGCCTAGGCGCGATCGCTAGCGCGACGCGAACGCTCGCTCTACGCCCGGTCTGTAGATGCGAGCCCTTTCGGCACACAAGGAAATCGCCTCGACGGCGCCCGCGAGGTTGCGCGGCCCGCCTGTCAGCTTCGCCACCCTCGGCTCGAAGAAGTGTTGCACCTCGGCGGCCGCTTCCTCGCTGCAGAACGACGCCGTATGCCAGGGGATCCGTCCAACTTGGGAGGCGCCGAAGCGGGCGCTCAGCTCATCGAAGTGGTCCGTGAACCACACCCACGCGGGTTCGCGCGTTCGCGCGTTCTGGAACTGAGCCCGCAGCAGGTGCCCGATTTCATTGACCCGAAGTCGCGGGTCGAGCGTCAGGTCGAGGGCGCGCGCGGAGAGCATGGGGTCTTCCGCGTGTCCGAGCGCCGAAAGAATGCGGCCGCGCGCCGTCGCGTCGGTGCTCGATTCGAGCAGGCCAAGCAAGTGCTCGAAGAGCCCTTCGCCGCTTTCTTGAACTGCGGTTGCAAGCACGAGCCCAGCGAGTTGCGGATCGACGACAGTCGGCTTCGCCTTGGTCCGATACCCCACGTACGCCTTGCCGAGCCTCGATGCTCGCGCGCGCGCGTCCTTATTGCGGACATCCATGACCATGAAGCGGATTACCGCTTCTCGGAGGAGCTTCGTGTCACTCGAGTCGCCCGGTCGAGCCCGCCAGCCGAGCTGCTTGTAGCGTTTGCGATAGAGCCGCGTCGCGTACGAGGTGATGGCGCCTCGAAGCTCCGGCGGCGCGGCGTTGTGGATCATGAAGCGAAGGGGCCCCATCGGCGCTCCGGCCAACTGCCTCAATGGACTGCCGACGAAACTCGGGAACCAAGGGAGCAGACTCTCCACGCCCATCGCCCCACGATCGAACGCAGCCTCCACGCTGTCAGCGACGGCCATCCGGCCGCGGTCCGAGAGTGCGGTGAACCCCTGCGTTCTTAGGTTTGCCCAATCGGCCGGGGACATCGAGAAACGGAAGTAGCCGGCACCGTTCTCGTTGGGCATCCACCAGCCGGGGCAACCGGGGAGGTCGATGTGCCCCTCGGCGCCGTCCAGGGAGCCGCACGTGGTTCCCGTCTCATGCCGAACACAAAGCGGGATTTGCCAGACCTGTTCTGCCTCGCCGGTCGACCCGATCGGAAAGTACCGTTCTTGCGTGAGCTGCACTCTGCGCGCGCCATCTGCGCAAGACTCTGCGGCTCCTGATACCAACGGAACACCGGGTTGGGTGAGAAAGGTGAGGAAGGGAGGGGTGACGTCGTCATCACTGACCTCGTCGAGCGCCGCGAGGAGGTCGCCGGAAGTGGCAGTGCGGCCCTGGTGGCGTTGGAGGTAGAGGCGGATGGCTTTGCGGAATGTGTCGGCGCCCATCCACCGCTCGAACATCGCGAGGACCGCGCCGCCTTTCTCGTACGTGATCGGACTGAAGGCGTTCTTGATGTCGTGGTTGCTCTCGACCGGCTGTTGGATGCTGCGTGCGCTGGTGAGGCTGTCGAGCCCCATCGCGCGATGCGCAGACGCGAGGCTCCCGAGGTCGGATCGGTATTCGGGGCGTAAGGTCTGCACGACCTTGTTGCCCATCCAAGTCGCAAATGCCTCGTTGAGCCAGATGTCGTCCCACCACGGCATCGTCACCAGATTCCCAAACCACTGATGGGCGAGCTCGTGTGCCAACACGTAGGCGAACACACGGCGTTGGGTTTCCGTCGCGCGCTCTTCGTCGATCAGCAGGAGCCACTCGCGGAACGTGATCAGGCCCGCGTTCTCCATTGCGCCCGCGGAAAAGTCGGGGACCGCGACCAGATCGAGCTTGCGGTACGGGTAGGGGATGCCGAAGTAATCTTCGAGCACCTTGACGAACGCCCCAGTGCGATCGAGCGCGTAGCTTAGCTGCTCACCGTGGCCTCTAGCTGCGATGCCGCGGAGCGGGATCGGGAACGGGCGCCCTTCGCTTGGAGGGATGGTCGGCCCACTCACGACATCGAGGGGGCCCACGGTCCACGCGACGAGATACGTGGGGAGCGCCGGGGTCGGCATGAAGTTGATGCGCTGAAGCCCATCGGGGAGCCTGATGGCGCGGTCAACCGGGGTATTCGCCGCGGCGATTTGATCGGCTGGAATGGTGAGGGTCACGTCGAACGGCGTCTTGAAGCGCGGCTCGTCAAAGCACGGGAACGCCAAGCGCGCGCTGATCGACTCGAACTGCGTGAAGGCATAGGCCTGCCCGCCAGACTCGACGCGGTAGAGGCCTCGCAAGGGCGTATCGAAAGCCGCCGTGTACTCGATGCGGAGGGTGCTTCGACCCGCGGGCAGCGCTTCCTCGAGCTCGACACGCGCCACGCCGTCTGTGGTCCGCTGTTCCCAGGTCGCTGGGATTCGACTCGTCGCGTGCGACACGTCGATCGCAGTGACGGTCAAACCCTGCCCGTGCATCCAGATGGTGGTGGATGGCTCGTCCAGCTCGATGCCGATGACTGCGGTTCCGGAGAAGGTTTTCCGTTCCGGGATGATCGTGAGGCTCAAGCGATAGCTCGTGGGGCGAACCCCCTCGGGAAGCCTGCCCTCGGGCGGCTGCGACACCGTTGGCGTCGTCCTGGCTGGCTCCTTCGCACCCCCGCATGCGGTTGAGGTTAGGCAAAGCGCAGCAACGCAGAGCGTGGCTCTCGCGGTGATCAGCTTCATGTGTGCGGCCTTCGTCCGGGGTCGTGGCCGAGCGCGAACAAGCGATCGTAGAGAGCCGACCCGATTGGCTTATGTGACGTGCGGGGTAGCGCCTGTCCCAGGCAGGGCGGCAGGGTGCGAAGTGTTTGGGCTAGCTCCCGCATCGATGGGCCTTCCGCATTGAAGGAATGGGTCGACGCCGGCTGGCGATTGGCGAACCAGCTCGCGGCCGCCGTAAACAACACGGCCAAGGTCACCGCCGCGACCAGCTTGCGCGGGTCGTCGGCACCGACGGCGCCAGCAGCGATGAACACGATAACCGACAACGGAATTGCGACCGCCCATTGAGCCGCACGCTCGAGCCGAGAGCTCAACGCGCCACTCACCTCGTACCGGACCAACGTCTGCCAGTGCCGTTCTGGGGCCCGATTGAACAGGCCGTCGCTCACCAACACCGTCCGGAGCCAAGGCAACGCAGCCGTGTGAGTGAGAAACGGGGTCGGCGCCGGAAGGTGAGCGAGTCGCCAAGATACCCCGTCGGCTTCGATCCGCTGCGGGAAGGCGGGCCAGAGACCGAGCTTCATCACCAGCCAAGGGCTGACGACGATCACCACGGCCACGCAAAGGAGCGCGGCCGTGAGCGCGTGGATGATGGGTCCAAATGGCAGCAGCGCTTCGACCGCGGCAACCGCAAGCAATGAGAGCCCCGTGGCCAAGACCGGAACGGCCGACATTTGCACGGCGCGTCCCACCGTTTCGAGATGGGGCATCGCCGCCGCTTCTTCGGAGGTGCGCCGGGCCAACGCGAGGCTCACCCAAGCCGTGACCGCGCTCAGAGCGGCGAAGAACCATGAACCTACAGTCGGCCACCGCGTCGAGAGCGACGGGTCCACGAGCAACGCGCCGGCGACCGCCGCGGCTGGGAGCAACACGACAGCCCCGAAGAGGGTCGCGCGCCGATAGTGTCCGAGCGCTCGTTCTCGGGTGGCAGGTGGCGCAGATTCTCCGACCGTCAGCAAGGCTCGCAACGCCGCGCAGACCATCCACGGGATGAGGGCGCATACGGTCAAGACAATCAGCGCGGTCATGCGAGCTCCACCATCACCGGGGCGTGGTCCGAGGGCGACTTCCGTCCCCGTTCCTCCCGGTCGACAACCGCCCCGATCGTGCGCTCGGCGAGCTTGGACGTGCAGTAGATGTGGTCGATGCGAAGCCCGTTGCCCCGCTCGAACCCCCTTCCGCGGTAGTCCCACCAGGAGAATACGCCACCGGTCGGATGAAACGGGCGTACGACGTCGTGAAGCCCGAACGACGCAATGTTGCTCAGGGCGTCTCGCACTGCATCACACGCCAGCACGGACGAACGCCACTCAGTCAGTCTCCCGATATCGTCGTCCCAGGGCGCCACGTTGAAGTCGCCGCAGAGCGCGACCTGGTCGGTGTCGGGGTCGAATCGCTTCGCGAGTGCTTCGCGGAGGCGGGCCATCCAACGGAGCTTATACTCGAACTTGTCAGAGCCCACCTCGCCGCCGTTTGGGAAGTACGCGCTGAGAATCGTCGTGCCGTTGACCTCACCGCTGATCAACCGGGCCTGAGGGTCGTCCTCGCCGTCGTCGAGGCCTCGCACGACGTTGGAGATTGGGTGACGGCTGACGATGGCGACTCCGTTGTAGGTCTTCTGTCCGACGATCTCGGCCACGTACCCGAGCTCCCGAATTTCGTCGAACGGGAAGTCTGCGTCGGTCACCTTCAGCTCTTGAAGACACAGCACATCGGGCTGCGCTGCGTCGAGCCAGTCGATCACGTGCTGCCGGCGCGCCCGGATCGAGTTCACGTTCCACGTGGCGACCTTCATGCCAGTATGAAGTAGCATGGAATCATGACGAACAAACGAATCGAGACCAATCGGGCACCCGCGGCTATCGGCCCGTATTGCCAGGCGGTTGCAGCCGGGGAGTGGGTCTACTGCTCAGGTCAGCTCGCGCTCGATCCCGACGAAGCCCAACTGGTGGGCGGCGGGGATATCGAAGCTGAGACACGACAGGTGCTGAAGAACTTGGACGCTGTCCTCGAAGAAGCTGGAGCGAGTCGAGGTGATGTCGTGAAAGCCACTGTTTATCTCACGGATATGGCCGAATTCTCGAAGATGAATCAGGTTTATTCTGCGTTCTTCGAGGGGCTCGTTCCGCCCGCGCGCGCGACCGTGCAGGTGGCGGCGCTGCCCAAGGGCGCGAAGGTAGAGATCGACTTCACCGCAAGGGTTGGAGGCTAGGCGCGGAAGGGATCGCGGAGGTCGGCGGTGTCTTCGCGGTCGGGGCCCACGCTGACCACGCCCACTCGGCACCCCACTTCCTGTTCGATCCGCGCGAGGTACCGCTGCGCGGCGGGGGGGAGGTCGTCGCGCGTACGGCACGAGGAGAGATCTTCGCTCCATCCTTCGAGGGTCTCGTAGACGGGCTGAACGTCCTCGACCCGGTCGTATGGAGGGTAGGTGAGGCGCTCGCCGTCGAGCTCATAGGCCACGCAGACCTCGAGCTTCGGCAGGGCCGACAGGACGTCGAGCTTCGTGATCGCCAGCTCGTTCAGCCCATTGACCGCGACCGCATGCCGAAGCGCAACCAGATCGAGCCACCCGCAGCGACGGGGACGCCCGGTCGTGGATCCGTACTCGGCGCCCGCATCACGCAGCCGTTGGCCAGTCTCGTCTTCGAGCTCCGTTGGGAAAGGGCCACCGCCGACGCGAGTCGTGTAGGCCTTGGCAATCCCGACGGCGCGTCGAATGTGTGTTGGGCCAATGCCGGCGCCCGCGCAGGCCCCGCCCGCAACGGCGTTCGAGCTCGTCACGAACGGATAGGTCCCGTTGTCGATGTCGAGCATCGTACCCTGGGCGCCTTCGAGCAAGATCTTCTCGTTGGCTTGGATCGATGCGCGAACAATAGCCGCGGCGTCGCCGATGTACGCACCGAGCGCCTCACCGAGCTCGGCGTACTGGGTCACGATCTCGTCGGCGCTCGGAAGGGTGCCACCGAGGTCCTCGGCCACCGGGTGCCAGCATTCGAGGTTCGCTTCGAGCTTGCCGCGTAATCGCTCGGGGTCGAGCAGGTCACCCATGCGCACGCCGCGCCGCGCGACTTTGTCTTCATAGCAGGGGCCGATGCCGCGTTTGGTCGTTCCGATCGCACCGCCCGACTTCTTTTCCCGGAGCTCGTCGATCAACTTGTGATGCGGCAGCACCACGTGGGCGCGCTGACTCACCAGCAGTCGGCCCTGCGTCGCGACGTCGCGCGCATTGAGCGCATCGATTTCCTTTAGAAACACTGCCGGGTCGATCACGGTGCCCTGGCCCACGACGCACCTGGTCTGCGTGTGAAGGATACCGGATGGGATCAGATGGAGAATCTGTTTCTCACCGTCGACCACGAGCGTGTGGCCCGCGTTTGCGCCGCCGGCGTATCGAACGACGAGGTCGGCGTACGGGGTGTACAGGTCGACGACCTTGCCCTTGCCTTCGTCCCCCCACTGGGCTCCTACAACCACCAATGCGCTCATGATTCGTTCCCAACTCGTGCCCAAGTGAACAATTTGTCGAAGAGCTCGTCGCCGGGCTCACCCTTGAGCGCCTGCGAGCGCCCGTCCTGCACACGCGTGATGCGCGCGCTGTTCCCTCGTTGCCAGATCAATAGATCGTAGTCCCACGCCTTCGCGTACTGCTTGGCTTCGCTGTCGCTCTTGGCCGGGAGGACCGCCACGCGCGCGCCGCGGCTGCGCCAGACCTCTGCCGTCTTGCGGCGGCGAGCGTAGCTCCCGCCGGCCACCACGACTCGCAACGGCAGCTCGCCTCTAAGAGATACACCCGCGTCCGAGAGGGCCCACAGTACGTTGTCGACTTCGAAGGCAAAGCCCGTCGCCGGCGCCGGTGCGTCATATCGGCTGAGAAGGTCGTCGTACCGCCCGCCCATCCCGAGCGGCTCCCCAGGCCCGGCGGCCAGAAGGGTCATGCTCACGCCCGTGTAGTAGCTGTGGCGGCGCAAGTCGCTGAGGTCGATGGCGACACGGTCACCGAGACCCGCAGACTCGAGGCGTTCCACCACACGTTCGAGCTCGTCGAGCGCGCGCTTGGCTGCTGCGTTTCGCAGCCGTCGGCGCGCGTCCGCGATCACCGAACGGTCACCATAGAGATCGCACAGCATGAGCAGCCGTCTGCGCTCGACGGCGACGACGCCCGCCTCCTTGAGCAACTTCTCGAGGTTGGTAGCGTCCTTGGCCGCGAGTGTTTCGACGACGGCGAGGCGCGCGTCTTCGGGCACGTGGTCAAGTACCTCGGTGCCGATCTTCACCTGCGCGAGCTCGACTAGGAAATCCTCTAGACCTACGCGCTCGCATGCGCGCACGGCCACTTCGATGACCTCAGCATCCGCTTCGGGACCCTTCAAGCCCACGCATTCGATCCCGCATTGTAGGACCTGGCGTTGCTTGCGCGCCCGGCCGCGTCGGCGCCGCACGATGGTGCCCTCGTAGCAGAGGCGCCAGGGCGCCGGGCGATCTTGCAGCCGCGTCGCGACGATGCGGGCGATCTGAGGCGTGATGTCTGGGCGCAGAAGCGCGACCTCGCCCGAGTCGGGTTCGACGAAGCGCACCAGGTCACGCCGGTCGACCGTGCCGAGCCCACGCTCGATGACGTCGGCGTACTCGACCGGCGGCGTCGTCACACGCTGGTAGCCGTAGAGGTCGAACGTCTCCATTAGCCGCTGCCACAGCAGAGTCCGCGTCATGGACGCTGGTGGCAGCAGGTCACGCATTCCGCCCGGGGGAGTCATCGGCAGACTCGGAGTCGAGCTTTCGAGCCGTGCCAGGCTCCGGTTTCGTCGCTTTCGCGCCGAGGGGGGCATCTCAGAGCCTCAGGGTATGCACACTGCTGACGTGGTCGATGCTGCGAAGCTCGTCGAGAGCCTCGCCGCCGAGGGTCGAATCGACGTTCCAGAGCGCCAGCGCTTGGCCCCTCTTTTCGTCGAGCCCCACCTGCATCCGCGAGACGTTGATCCCTCGGCTGCCAAGCAGGGTGCCGACCGATCCGATGACGCCGGGTCGGTCCTGGTTGCGCATGATGAGAACCGGGCCCTCCATGACCGCGTCGATCTCGTAACCCTCGAGGCCGACGAGCCGCGGCTCACCCTTGCGGCCCGGGGTACCGGTTGCCGTGTGGATGCCCTTTTCGCCGGTGACCGTCACGCGCACCGTGGTGGCGTACCGGTCGCTTGCCTCTTTAACCTCGGCGAGCCGAATGCCGCGTTCCTGCGCCTCATACGGCGCGCTGATCGGATTGACCGGCTCTTCGAGGTGATGCTCGAGGAAGCCCGCCAGAGCCGCGCGCGCGATCGGCGTCACGCCAAGCTCTCCGGCTTCGCCGGTGCAGGTCACCCTCAACTCGCGCACGTCGATCGGGTCGAGCTGGCCGATCAGGCTGCCGAGCGCTTTGGCGACGTCCAGATACGGAGTGAGCCGCTCTGCGATCTCCTGCGGGAGCGCGGGCACGTTGACAGCGTTCTTGACGATGCCGCGCTGAAGGTAGCCGACGGCCTGCTCTGCGATTTCGACCGCAACGCGTTCCTGCGCCTCCGAGGTGGAAGCGCCGAGGTGCGGCGTGCACAACACGTTGTCGAGCGCGAGCAACGGGTGGTCTGGGGCGATCGGTTCCGTTCCGAAGACGTCGAGGGCGGCGCCGGCGATCTTGCCTTCGGTGATGGCGCGCGCGAGGGCATCCTCGTCGACGATGCCGCCTCGGGCCGCGTTGACGAGCAGGGCGCCGCTCTTCATTTTCTCGAACGCCGCATCGTTGATCATGTGCTTGGTCTCAGGCGTGAGAGGTGCGTGAATTGTCAGGAAATCGGCGCGGGTCAGCAGCTCGTCGAGCTCGACCAACTCGATGCCGAGCTCGGCGGCGCGGTCGCTACTCATCACCGGATCCACGCCAATGACCTTCATCTTGAGACCCTGCGCGCGGTCGGCAACGATGCGTCCGATGTTGCCCAGGCCGATGATGCCGAGCGTCTTATAGGCGATCTCGCGGCCTTGGAACTTGCTCTTCTCCCACTTGCCAGTGCGCATCGAGGCGACAGCTTGAGGAATCTTTCTCGCCAGTGAGGCAAGGAGCGCCAAGGCGTGCTCTGCGGTTGTCACCGAGTTGCCGGTCGGGGTGTTCATCACGACGATGCCGCGACGGCTCGCAGCCGGGATGTCGACGTTGTCGACGCCGATGCCCGCGCGGCCAACTACTCGCAGCCGGTGCGCTTCCTCGACGACCCGCGGAGTGACCTGAGTTGCCGAACGGATGATGAGGCCATCGTAGTCTCCGATGACGCTACACAGCTCATCTTCACTCATGCCGGGTCGAAACTCGAGCTCGACACCCGGGGCCTCACGCAGGACCCTGAGACCCGCCTCGGCGAGCTTGTCGGACACGAGGACACGTACATTGGACATGGCTACTCCTATGGAATTCGGCCCCAAAAAGCCGGGGCGAGAGCTAGCAGCAGCCTACGGAAGGGTCAAGGAGGGACGGAGCCGGGTTCACGTCCAGTGGACGGCGCCCAGGGCCAGTAGCATGGCGGCAACTCGGTATCCCCGTTGAGGGTCGGTGTTGCCCGGCTGCTGGGTCACGAATTGCGCGACTTCCTCGATGCTGTGCGGCGTCTTGCAGAGCCGAAGGGCGGCCCGAAGGTCGTCGGGCAGGGCGGCGGTCGCCACGGCGGTATCGATCCGATCGGCCTGGACGACCGCGTGTTGTCCCCGTTCCAGGATGAGCGTGCTCTCGAAGCCCGCGGCGATTCGCCGCTGCAACCCCCGGTCCAGAATCTCCCAAGCATCGAGGCGCAATGGAAAGCCGCTGCTGGGCGGGTCGACCCCTTCGTAGAAGGTCGCCGTGCCCGAGGCCCACGTGAACAAGTCGAGAAGCTTCTCGCGGACCTGTTCCGCAATGTGCTGAAAGAGCTCTAGCGGCTCGACGAGCCCGAGCGCAACGAGCGTATCGCCCAGCTTGCCTTCGAAGCGCGGCATGACGGCCAACGCCATGTCGAGCTCGCTGCGATTGATGACCCGCTTCGTGACGAGGTACTCGCCGAGTAGCTCGCCCGCGAGGTTGCTCGTGACGAACGCGGGGACGCCATGCTTGGTGTAGACCTCTTTGCGGACTCCGCCCTGCTCGCAGAGCCAGAGCCCCGTGCGGCGTGTGACCAGAGTGCGAATGAGCGCAGCAACGAAGCCGCCGTCCTCGAAGTCCATGCTTCGGTCGGCAGCTGTCGCAGATTCGACACGTGTCGTCGTCGGTGTCATGCGCGATGGCGGCACGTGACGGTACAGATCCTTGACCGACGATAGCGGTTGGAACTCGCCGCCCGCGATGCTGATGTCATCCTTGCCGTCGATCTGTCCCGTGGCGACCGACTCGACGATCTTAGCGTACGCCAGCGGTCCCACCGTCGCACCGTTGGGCTTTCGAATCTTGTACTCGAGCGGCGTGACGTTGGTCGTGTTCGGGTGCTCGTCGGCAAGCACCAGCGGCGTTGGAGGCATCGTCGCCTTCGGCACCGTGTCGGCCGAGGTCCTGCGCGTGCGGGTTTCCGCCGCGATGGACCCGACGAGTGCGGCTAGCTCCGCGCGCAACACTTCTTCTGGGCGGCTCTGCCACGGCTCCAGCGCCGCCCAGAAGGCGCGCGCTGTCGGGGGACGTTCCTCGATGTTCGCCGACAGCGCGTTGAGGATCACTGCGCCGAGGCCCTCGGGAAGCTGCGGCAGGAACTCGACGAACGGGTGGACCTCGGCATCACGAATCGCGAGCAGCACCGCAAGCTCGCTGCCACCAGCGAACAACGGCCGCCGCATGAAGAGCTCCGCCGCGATGACGCCGGTCGAGAAGAGATCGGCCCGTCGGTCGACCTTGCCGCCCGAAACCTGTTCGGGCGCCAGATAGCCGAGCTTGCCGTTGGCGCGGGCAACGGTGTCCGCGTCGAACGCATTGACGTCGGCGCGCGCAATGCCGAAGTCGGCGATTTTCACATCGCCGTGGATCGAGATCAGCACGTTCGAGGGGCTGATATCCCGGTGCACAATCCCGAGAGCGCCTCCGTTGCGATCGGTTGCGCCGTGCACGGCGTCCAGGCCGTTCAAGATCTGACGCACCAGATAGACGACCAGATCATGTTCGAGCCTCTTGCTCTCGAGTGTGAGGCGACGATTGAGCCGCCAGAGATCACAACCAGGAACGTACTCGAGCGTGAGATAGGGCTGGCCTTCGATCTCACCGTGACCGAGCACGTGCACGACGTTCGGGTGCGTGACGTGACTCGCGAGTCGAGCCTCCTCGGCGAACATCTCCTGCGCGTTTGATTCGTTTGCGATGTGCGGGAGCATCCTCTTCAAGACAACGACGCGCGGTTCCCCGACGGCCCGAGGCTCCAGGGCACGAAACACTTCCGCCATCCCTCCAACAGCAATGCGGTCGACCAACGTGTAGTCGCCCAAGGGCGTGTTCGGCGGTGGCGCGGACGGCGGTGAGGACGGTCGTGGCACATCTGGATTGTAACGTCCACAACGGAAAATATCGATATTAGGGCAACAGAGTTCACAAGAATTCAGAGAATTCGACGCCTGACCAAGCTTCCGGGGCCAGCGATCGGTGTGCAACCCCACAAATCCTCGACTACGCGTCCCGCACGCATCATTCGGGCGATGCCGGGGGGTCGCCGCTGAGCTCATTGGTGAGGCGGGGTGCGGGCCGATCCCAAGGCTTGACCATTTTCTGCTGGCCGGGGATATAGGCTTCCGCGTTTAGGATCGCTCCAGGCTTGACCGGGTTTAGGAGCGGCCCTAACGAGCCCGCAGGGAGAGAAAGAGTCGAGCGCAGCGCCGCTGCGCGAACGCCGCTTAGATGTTGTTCATCAAAAAGATGATGAACCGGCTTGTCCGACCCCCGAGCTTCGCCTAAATGGCGGCCGGTCGTTTAGAGGACTCAAGAGAAAACGCAGCATGCAGATTTTCCCCCGCGAGTTGAACTACTTGCCCCTCGCGCTGGCGCTCGTGGCCGGCGGCCTCGGGGCGGGCGTGTTCACATTGTTCTGGGTCTACTTCACCCCACCCAACCTCCAGGTTGGTTACACGCCGAAGCAGCCCGTCGATTACAGTCACCGTTTACACGCCGGCGAGCTCGGCTTGGACTGCCGCTATTGCCACTCCCAGGTCGAGCGCTCCGCCAAAGCGATGGTGCCGCCAACGCAGACCTGTATGGGCTGCCACGCGGTCGTCCGGACCGAGTCGGAGAAGCTCGCGCCGGTACGCGAGAGCTGGGATACCGACGAATCGATCCCGTGGATTCGCGTCCACCAACTCCCGGACCACGCGTTCTTCAATCACAGCGCCCATCTGAGAGCGGGGGTCGGGTGCGCATCTTGCCACGGCCGCGTCGACCAGATGGAGGTCGTCGGTGTCGTCGAACCGATCGCGATGCAGTGGTGTCTGGAGTGTCACCGCAATCCGGAGCCGCACATTCGGCCCAAGAGTGAGGTCACCAATATGAAGTGGGAAGCCGACGAGGCTTGGGTCGCGCAGCGCGCCATGATTGCGGACGTCCTCAATCCACCTGAGCACTGTTCGGGGTGCCACCGATGACCCGTAGAAAGTCATACGAGCTGAGCCCTGGAAAAGGTCCGTCGATGTGGCGGACACTCGAGGACAAGAACACCGATGCCGAAGAGCTGCAGAAGCTCGCAGAGGAAGAGCAGCCAGGTGGCTTCATCACCGACCTGTTGAGCCCGAAGGCACTGGTTTCGCGTCGCTCGTTCGTGCAGGGCTCTTCGATCGCCGCGCTCGCCGCTGGCCTTCAAGGGTGCGTTCGCCGTCCCGAAAACGAGATTCTCCCGTACAGCAAAGCGCCGGAGTACTTGGTCCCGGGCGTTGCCTCGCACTTCGCGACGGTGACCTCGCGTGGCCGTGACGCGCTGGGCGTCGTGGTCACGAGCCACGACGGTCGCCCGACCAAAGTCGAGGGCAACGCGCTGCATCGCCGGAGTCTGGGCGCCACCGATGTGAGAGGTCAGCTCTACCTTTGGGACCTGTACGATCCGGATCGCTCACAATCGCCCGCGCAGCGTCGCGGAAATGCACTTGCGAACGCCACTGACGCGGACTTCGACGAAGCGCTGAAGGCGCTGGTCACGAAGCACGAGGCAGACGAAGGCGTGGGTCTTCGCTTCCTTGCGCCAATCTCGAACAGCCCATCGTTTCGGCGCATGCGCGACAAGGTGGTCGAGAAGTTCCCCAAGGCCCGCTTCCACACCTACAGTGCGGTCAACGACGACAACGCACGCGAGGGTGCCCGGATGGCGCTCGAGGGCGCGCCGCTACTCCCCCTCTATGACCATACGAAGTCAATGGTCACCGTATCGCTCGGGTCGGATTTCTTGGGCTCCGAGCCCGGAGCGGTAGACGCCGCTCGACGATTTGCCCTCACCCGGGGCATCTCGTCCCCAGACGCTCCGATGAACCGGCTTTACGTCGTCGAGTCGAACTTGACGGTGACTGGAAGCATGGCCGACCACCGGCTGCGCGTGGCGCAGGCGGACATAGAATCGTTTGCGCGTGCTTTGACGATCGCGCTTGCGGATCGCGGGGTTGCCAGCCTTGAATCGATCGCCAGGCTGTTTCGAGACGCCAAGGGGGCCGTGGAAGGTGGGGACCTGCTCGATGCGATCGCCGACGATCTGATGCGGACCCGGGGACGGTCGGCGGTCATCGCTGGCGCGGGTCAGCCCCCGCGGGTCCATGCGCTCGTGATCGCGATCAACGCAGCTCTGGCCAACTTCGGGACCACCGTTGGGTTCGGACCCGCAATCGATCCTGATGACCCCACCAGTCGCGGCAGCATCGCGGATCTTGCGAAGGACGCAGGGAACATCTCCTCGCTCGTGATGCTGGGCGGCAACCCGGTGTATGACGCGCCAGCGGATCTGAAGTTCTCCGAGCTCCTCGGTCGAGAAGGGCTCACGTCGGTCCACGTCGCGACACATCGCAACGAAACCTCGGAGCTCTGTTCATGGCACGCGCCACTCGCGCATGAGCTCGAGGCTTGGGGGGACCAGCAGTCACTCGATGGCTCGGTCTCGATCCAACAACCGCTCATCGCGCCACTCTACGGCGCACGAAGCGCGATCGAGTTCCTGTCGACTCTGGCCGGTGAAAAGACCACGAGTGGCCACGACATCGTTCAGGGAACCCACGGCACCAGAGTGCAACAGGACACCAAGGCGCTTCTCGATTATGGGCTCTCGCCTAAGGAGTTGAGCCCCGACTCCGTCTGGCGAAACGCCCTTCATAGCGGCGTTCTGCTGAATGCGGTGCAGAGCAAACCGCCGGTCGATCTCGAGAAGATTATCGAGGTGTTCTTCGATGCCTCGAAAGGGGAGAAACCCGCGAAGGCAGGCTTCGAGGTGTCGTTCGAGCCCCATCCCGCGTTATGGGACGGCGAGCATGCGAACAACCTCTGGGCACTCGAGCTTCCCCATCCGATGACCAAGCTCGTCTGGGACAACGCGGCTCTCATCTCGCCAGCGACCAGCAAGGCGCTCGGCGTCAAGAACGGCCAAATGCTTCGCCTCAGCAAGGGCGAGGCCAAGGTCGAGGTCCCCGCGTGGATCGTTCCGGGACATGCCGACAAGTGCGTGACGCTGACGCTAGGCTGGGGCCGCACCGCGGCTGGCCGCTACGGCAACGGCAAGGGATTCGATGTGAACCCCCTTCGGACGACCAGCGGCATGGACTTCACCGACGGCGTCACGGTTGAAGCGCTCCGCGGGGCGTACAACCTGGTACAGACTCAGACGCACGACCGCATGGAGGGTCGTCCGATTGCCATCGACGCGACGCTGGCCGAGTACAAGAAGGAGCCGGATTTCGCTTCGTACCGTTCTGTCGACCCGGTGAGCACTCCTCCGCTTTGGAAGCAGCAGGATTATAGCGAAGGCCACCAGTGGGGGATGGCGATCGACCTCAACGGCTGCACGGGCTGCAACGCTTGCGTCACCGCCTGTCAGGCCGAAAACAACATACCTTCGGTTGGCAAGTTCGAGGTGGAGCGCGGTCGCGAGATGCACTGGCTTCGCATCGACCGGTACTTCGTCGGTGATGACGAGAACAATCCCGAGGTCGCCGTGCAACCGGTTACGTGCCAGCAGTGCGAGGAAGCGCCCTGCGAGAACGTGTGCCCGGTCAACGCGACGACGCACACCCCCGAGGGCCTCAACGACATGGCCTACAACCGGTGTGTGGGCACTCGCTACTGCGCGAACAACTGCCCGTACAAGGTTCGCCGCTACAACTACCTCGACTGGCACGGCCACTTGGACGACAAGTTCGGCTGGTTCGAGGACTTCCCCGAGTCGAGGAAGCTCCAGTTCAACCCCAACGTCACGGTCCGCATGCGAGGCGTGATGGAGAAGTGCACGTACTGCGTGCAACGGATCGAGGAGGGGAAGATCGCCGCGAAGCGCGACGGCCGCGCGCTGCGGGATGGAGACGTCAAGAGTGCCTGTCAGCAAGCCTGTCCATCTCAGGCCATCGCGTTCGGCGACCTCAACGACCCGAAGAGCAAGGTCGCGCAGTGGTCGAAGGTCAATCGCAACTACAAGCTGCTTGCCGAAATCGGCACGCGTCCTCGTACGTCGTTCCTCGCGCGCATCCGAAACCCAAACCCCAAGCTGAAGGGAAATGGGTAAGAACCAATGAGCTACGACGCACCCATCGAAGAACTCGGCGAGACGCACCTCCTTCCGGAGGGCACGACCCGAAACGAGATCACCGAGACGATCGCAGGCGTCACGGAGAACCCCGCACCCCGCGGCTGGTGGCTCCTGTTTCTGCTTTCGGTTTCCGTACTGGGCGTCATGGGCGCGGCGCTCGCGTACTTGTTCATTCAAGGCGTCGGTGTCTGGGGCAACAACGCGCCGGTCTACTGGGCCTGGGACATCACCAACTTCGTCTGGTGGATCGGTATCGGTCACGCAGGTACGCTGATTTCAGCCATTCTCTTCCTCTTTAGGCAGAAGTGGCGAACGAGCATCAACCGCTTCGCCGAGGCGATGACGGTGTTCGCCGTGCTTTGTGCGGGCTTGTTCCCGGCGATTCACACCGGCCGTCCCTGGTTCGACTACTACCTGTTTCCGATTCCGAACCAGATGGACATGTGGCCGAACTTCAAGAGCCCGCTGATGTGGGACGTCTTCGCGGTCAGCACCTACCTGACGATCAGTGTCATCTTCTGGTACGTCGGCCTGATTCCGGACTTCGCAACGTTGCGCGACCGGTCCAAGAATCTGACCCGCAAACGCGTCTACGGCTTCTTCGCACTCGGTTGGCGCGGCGCCCATCGGCACTGGCAGCACTACGAGCGGGCGTACCTCATTTTTGCCGGCATCTCGACGCCGCTGGTTCTTTCGGTCCACTCCGTCGTTTCCTTCGACTTCGCAACGTCGGTCGTCCCAGGCTGGCACACCACGATTTTCCCGCCGTACTTCGTCGCCGGCGCCGTCTTCAGTGGCTTCGCGCTCGTCATGACGCTCATGTTGATCTGCCGCTCGATCTTCAAGCTGCACAACATCGTGACCATCAAGCACCTGGACTTGATGAACAAGTTCATGCTCGGAGTGGCGCTCCTGGTTGGCTACGCGTACGCGATGGAGTTCTTCATCGCCTGGTACTCGTCCAACCCATACGAGCAGTGGGTGTTCTTCCACAACCGGCTCGGATGGGGGCAACTCGACAGCAAGGGCAACTGGGGCCCCTTGTGGTGGGCGTACTATGCGATGGTGTTCTGCAACGTCATCGTGCCGCAGATCTTCTGGTTCAAGCGAGCGCGCACGAGCGTTCCGATCATGCTCATCGCGAGCGTTCTCATCAACATCGGCATGTGGTTCGAGCGTTTCGTGATTATCGTCACGTCGACGTATCAGGACTTCCTGCCGTCCTCGTGGGGCATGTTCCACCCGACGTTGATCGACATTCTGACGTACCTCGGCACGTTCGGATTGTTCTTCACACTCTTCTTGCTCTTCGTTCGTTGGATTCCGATGATCGCCATCGCGGAGGTCAAAGGAAACCTGCCGGGTGCGCATCCCGACTTGCATGCCCTCGAGGCACATGACGAGGAACCGGACACGGGTGCCGTGCCGGTACCGGCGGAGTGAGGCGAATCATGGCTAACCAAACAAAAACGCCCGCCCTTTACCTGGCCGAATACGACACGCCGAACGCGATCGCGCAGGCAGCGATGAAGGTGCGCGACGCTGGCTACCAGAAGTGGGATTGTCACACCCCATACGCCATGCACGGCATGGACGAAGCGATGGGGCTCAAGCCGACGCGAATCGGCATCATCTCGTTCATCTTTGGCATGCTTGGCGTCGCGACCGCCGTGTTCATGATGCAGTACACGAACGCGTTTTCGTTCAACTTGCTGAACATTGGCTCCGGGTATCCGCTCGTCGTCGGCGGCAAGCCGCCAGGGGCGTTCCCGTCGATGGTGCCGATCATGTTCGAGCTCGGCATTCTCCTGTGCGGGTTCGCGACGTTGTTCGGCTTGCTCCACATCATCAAGCTCCCGATGCACAATCACCCGATCTTCGAGTCGGACCGGTTCGAGGCCGCATCGGACGACAAGTACTTCATCTCGATCGAAGCAGGCGACCAGAAGTTCGACCTCGATCGAACCAAGGCGCTCTTGGAGGCGACCAACCCGACATACCTCGAGCTGGTCGAGGAGGAGGTGCAGTGATGCGTGCTCTTCTGATCACGCTCGCGTTCGTGACGTTGGCTACCGGATGCATTGCCGGCGAGAGCGGCGAGCCTCCGGTTGTCGGCATTCGCAACATGTACAACCAGCCCCGATACGACACGCAAGAACGGCAACCGTTCTTTGCCGACCAGCGATCGATGCGCCCACAGGTAGAGGGAACGGTCTCGAGGGAGATGTCGAGCTCGCTGACGTGGGCCACCGGGCGCGCGGCAGACGAAGGCTACCTGCTGGAGGTGCCGGCGAAGCTCATCGCATCGCATGGCGGCAGCGGGCCGCTCCTCGAGCGTGGTCGGGATCGGTACGAGATTTTCTGCGCCGCGTGCCATTCGGTCTCGGGTGACGGTAAGGGCATGGTCTCGCGCCGCGCCGCCGCGCTTGGCGCAAGCGGCTTGATCGCTCCGAGCTTCCACGATGACCGGCTGCGGCACATCCCCGATGGCCAGCTCTTCGCGACCATCACCAACGGCGTGCGCAACATGCCGTCCTATGCCCACAACATCCCGGTCGATGACCGGTGGGCCATCGTTCACTACGTCCGCGCGCTGCAGCTGAGTCAGGCACCAGTGGCTGCGCCGGAGAACACGGAGCAATCCCAGTGACGGAAGCGAACAACAAGGACTATCGCGTTGGAGACGACGGCTTCTGGGCGCGTGCGTGGGTCGCACCACTCGTGCTCGCGATCGCTGGCGGGTTGGTTGCGGTCCTGACGGCGGATGCCGACAGGCTGGGCTATGCGTACCTCTTCGGTCTATTTACGACCGCCACCTTCATGCTCGGCGGTCTCTTTCTGGTGCTGATTCAGTTCCTCACGGCTTCTTACTGGGGCGTGTCCTCGCGACGCATCGTCGAGGTCGTCATGTCCGGCGCGCCGGTCGTGGCCCTGTTAGCGCTTCCGTTCATCGCGGGGGTCGCGCTCGGCAAAATCAACATTTACGACGAGTGGCAGAGCGTAGCTGCCCACGGCGAGCACGCCGATGACCACGGCGACTCCGCCTCCGATTCCGACTCCAAGTCCGAGTCGGACGAACATGGGATGCTGGAGCTCGGCGCGAGCGTCGCGCATGCGCAAGGCCACGGAGACGCTGCCGACGGGGCTGCCCACGAAGAAGAGCATTCCCACACCCCCCAGGAAGCCGCGCTGCACCACGAGATTCTCAGCCAGAAGGCCGGTTACCTAAACACCAACGGCTGGGCCGCCCGCGGCATCGGCTACCTCATCATCTGGTCCCTGATCGCCCTGATGTACTTTGGTTGGTCGAGGCGCCAGGACGAGGACCGCGACCCGGGGCATACCAGGCGCATGCAAAGCTTCGCGGCGCCGTCGCTGATCCTCTTTGCGGGCACGCTCACGTTCGCGGCATTCGATTGGTTGATGTCGCTCGAGGCCGCCTGGTTCTCCACCATCTTTGGCGTGGTCATCTTTGCGGGGTCGGCCGTGTCGATCCTCGCCCTGACGATTCTCATCGGCTTGAGCTTCTACAAGCGCGGTTTGGTCGGGGACGCCATCAACACCGAGCACTTCCACGATCTCAGCCGGCTCATGTTTGGATTCGTCTGCTTCTGGACCTACGTCCAGTTCTCGCAGTGGATGCTGATTTGGTATGCGGGCATTCCGGAGGAAGCCACTTGGTTCCACAAGCGTTGGGAGGGCGGATGGCAGTTCGTCACCTATTTGCTGATCTTCGGCCACTTCGTCGCGCCGTTCCTCCTGTTGATCTCACGCGTGCAAAAGCGAGCGCTTCGTTGGCTCCAGGTGATGTGCTTCTGGGTGATCCTCATGCACATCGTGGACATCTACTGGTTCGTTCTGCCACAGGCTGGTGGGTTCCACGTTCAGCTCGCGGACATCGGGGCGCTGCTGTTCGTTGGGGGCGTCTTCTTTACCTATGTCTTTTGGCAGCTCGGGAGAGTCCCGTTGTTGCCGGTCGGCGATCCACGGCTTCAGCGGAGCCTTAACCTCCACCAAATATACTGAGCGTGCACGGATGAGTACGAAGCAGAACATACGATTTGCACCACTTCGCGTCCTGATGACCTTCTCGGTCTTGATGGCGTTCGTGGTGGGCTGTGGCCAGGCAGACTCGGCGAGGGCGCCGTCGCCAGACGATGAGCGCGAGATCGTTTCGAGGAAGCAGGAAGCAGCGCTCGAAAACGGCACGATGCCGCTCGGTGAGGCGATAGCGGAATACACAGCCAAGCCGCGTTCGGATTTCCCAGCTCTTGCCCCACAGCCGTCCGAGGACGAGTCCGCGCTCAACGGTTGGTCGTTCAAGGGTGCGGTCGCGGTGGCGCCGGGCGAGGTGACGATGCCGCCAGAGTGCACGGGCGCGGCCGACCCAATGGCTTGTTGGGGGCAAAAGCTCAGCAACAGCAAGGGGTGCATGGCCTGTCACTCGGTGGACGGCGAGAAGCAGCAACCGTGTCCGAATTGGAAGGGTCTTTTCGGCAAGGACCGGCTCTTGGTGAGCGGCGAGACGGTGGTCGCGGACGAAGCGTACCTCGCCAGCTCGATCACGAACTCATGGGACCAGGTCCTTCAGGGTTACGGCAAGACGATGCCTCCATACAACTTCCCCGAGCAGGAAGTGGAGGCGCTGGTTGCCTACCTCAAGTCGCTCGGGGAGGGTGAGTGATGAGCAACCTACGCACCGGTACGGTGATGGGCCTTGTGTTGACGCTGTCGCTTCTGCTGACGGCGTGCGATGGGCCGAGTCCGGACAAAGCCAGCTTGAAGTACAGCACGGACCTCTATGACGGATGTGTTCAGTGCCACGGCGAGGATGGCGAGGGCAACCAAGACCTCGGAGCGCCTGCGATTGGCGGTCTCGACCGTTGGTATGTCAAAGCGCAGCTCCGTAAGTTCAAAAAGAGCCAGCGCGGGTGGCACATCGACGACATGGCCGGCAAGCGCATGCAGCCAATGGCCATGGCGATGGATACCGACGAGAAGGTCGACCTCGTCGCGGCCTACGTAGCGAGCCTTCCACGCACGAACCCGGCGCCTACCCTCGAGGGGGGCAATCCCGAAACGGGCAAAATCTACTTCGCCACCTGCGTGCAGTGCCATGGGGCCGATGCTCGCGGGAATATCGACGAGTTTGGGCCACCATTGGCCGGCGCGAGCGATTGGTATCTGCTCACGCAGCTCCAGAACTTCAAAGTCGGGGCACGAGGCACACATGCGGACGACGTCACGGGAGCCAAGATGCGACCGTTTTCCATGACGTTGCCAACCGAACAAGCGATGAAAGACGTCATCGCGCACATTGGCACCTTATCGGAATAGGCTGCGAGGGTTTGACAGATGGCTGGTAAAACACGGGATCCCGATAGCGAGGCTTTTTTCTGGTGGAAGTGGACCATGATTGGCGCAGCCATCTACATCGGCGTCGTTTTCGCCTTCATCCTGAACTGAGTGTGTAGAGGGACGAATGCTTCAAGGAATCTACGACTTCATCAAAGAGATCTTCGAACCGCTCGGGGACTATCTGATTGGATCCGCCGTGCCGGTGGC
>CALJYC010000354.1 GCA_937984275.1 uncultured bacterium
GATCCAGGGGCGTTTCGAAGCGATCCGAGAAGTGCTCGCCCCGCTCGACCTCGCGGAGGCCGCTTGGAAAATGGAACGCGGAGAGGTGTGCTGGTCCGACGGGGAACCGATCGAATGGATTCCCGAAGACATCGTCATTCCCGCCAGCGACCGCCTCTTCGCCTACCTAGGCTCCGTCCATTACCAGCAACCCCGGGCCGAAGCGCTCGAGCGCGCTAGAGAACGCGGCATCGTCTTCGAGCCGAAGCGCAGGACCTAGCGGCGGGCATGTTTAAAACAGCACGGCGCCCCGCTGAGCGAGGCGCCGTGGTTAGAGAGTTCGTAAGCCGAGTTTTGTAGCCCGCCCTCGTCGCCGAGATGCGGGTCGTGATCATTCTTCTGGGACCGATGTCACCATCGGCCTCGAGCGACGCTACCCGGAGACTTGGGCGGGACTACCCTCAACGCCTCCCTATTTGGTCTTGCTTCGGATGGGGTTTGCCGTGCGACCGACGTTACCGCCGGCCCGGTGAGCTCTTACCTCACCCTTTCACCCTTGCCGCGCGGCCTTTCGACGGCGAGGCGGTTTGCTTTCTGTGGCACTTTCCTCGGGGTCGCCCCCACCAGGAGTTACCTGGCATCCTGCCCTATGAAGCTCGGACTTTCCTCCCGTGTGCAGATGCACACCAGCGATCACGTGAACCTGTCTAACCGACTGAGGGTAAGGCCGGCCGCTAATGCTTGCAACCATCGAGGGTGCAACTACACCGACGGACTGGCCGCGGACGCGGGCGAGGACTCCGGCAGCGGGAATCGCACCACGTCCACGAGGATGTAGAGCAGGCCGACGAGCACCACGACGGTCTCCCAGATGTACTGCTCGTCATACCAGCCGATGAAGAACTGCAGAATGAGCCCGCCTATCCCCATGAGGATCAGCGCAACTGAATAGCGAAGGCGCTCGATCGCAAGCGGGGCCATCAGCACGACGAAGCTGTAATAGTAACAAGTCAGCTCGAAGAACCCGATGATCAGTATGGTGCTCCCGGCCAAGACGGCCCATGGGGCGAGTCGCCGGCCCGCGAGTGCGAGCAGGACGAACATGCCGAGGAGGATCAGCCCGTGAAGCCAGCGCCGGTCGTGCTTCGTTTCCTTGCGCGCTTGCTTCCACTTCGCCCACGGGTCGTCGAGGCTCGAGTCCTTGGTGAAACGGCCAACCAGGCTCGGCTTGTAGGACAGCACCGTCGGGAGCCCCATGTGGTTGGTGAGGGGAGTCTCCGCGTGCTTCAACGTGTTCGTGAGGAACTGCGAGTGGGCGTCCATGCCGTTGACCGCGACGCTCGCCGAACAGAGGACCAGAAGACCCAACATGCCGCCTGCGATGAATCGCTTGTCGCTCGCATCGAGCCACGGACGATCGATCTTCTTGCGGCGGATGAACCGATCGACCAGCGCGGCAATCGGACCGCCTGCAAGGGCCGCTGGGAACAGCCGCAAGAGTGCGCTCCAGGAGAGCATGAAGCCGGATAGCAAAGGGAAGCCGCGCTTCAACAGGCACACGGCGGCAACCGCCATGAAGAACCAGGGCACCCGCGCGAAGCTCCCGCCCGTCCAGAAGTACGCCCAGGGGTACCCCGTCCCCCACACCAGCACAGCGAGCGCGGTCGCGCGCAAACCGAAGGCCCAGAGAATCATGAGAAACGCGCCGCCGTAGAGCGCGAGGTCGATCATCGTGTAGCGAAGGACCCGCTGCCGAAACGTCTTCAGATCGTCCGGGGCCACTTGCGCCGACGAGACCTGGGGCAGCTGATCCCGCCAGCCGACATTGGTGAGGAAGGCCGCCACCATGTTGGAGATCGGGCTCGCGTTGTACCCGTGGTCCATCAGCATGTCTTTCCACCAGCCCCGCCCCATGACGGTACGGAATGAGCGGGCATCCTGGCGAAACGCCTCCCAACGCTCGGGGGAGAAGTGCGCCGCGCAGCTCTCTTGGTAGCGAAGGACGTCACTCTTGCTCGCGAAGTGCAGGCGATTGTCGACTAGGTCGCGGATTTTGCGCTTCTCGAGGTCCTTTTCACCGCGGTCCTCGTAGTCGACCGCGAGCACGCATTCGTAGAGTCGCTCGTACTCGTTTTCCTCGAAGTACTTCGAGCCGACATAGTAGTGAAACGTATCCCAGTAGTGGACGATCCGGGACTTGTGAAACACACCAAAATTCACCCAGGCAGTGGCGCACGCCAGGATCACCCACAAGAGCGCGCCCTGCTCCCACCACCGCCGGGCCTCCTGGTGCTGTTTGGCGAGCCAGATCCCGCGCGCGGCCCAAGCAATGACCAAGACGCCCAACACGTAGACGCCCCAACTCGCGAACCACGGCGCCAGCCTCGCGCCATATAGCCGGTAGCCGGCTACCCCAAGCATCGCGATCGACAGCGCCGACGCGACCCACAACGCCTTCTTGCTCTCCTCGACCCGAAAGAGCGCGATGAAGAAGAACAACCCGAGCAAGGAGACCGCGAGGCGGTATCGATGGTCGCGCTTTTCGAGGATCTTTTTCCACCACCAGCTGGACGTGTTCTCCACCTTGACGGGAGGCGGCCACGCGGAGGGCGTTTCGCAGAAGACTTGTACCTCGCCCAGACTGTAGAAACCGTCTCCGCCCTGCGCGCGCACGCGGACGTATCGACCGGATCCTTGCAGGCCGCGGGTGCCGCGTCGGCGCATCCCGGCCCCAGAAGTCGGATCACCCACCCAGAGCGTGGTGAAGGTTGCGCCGTCCTCGGAGAGCTCGACGATGTAATCGTCGTTGTTGTCGCCCTGCAGGTCGACCGCAGTCACACGCCTGGTGGCGCCGAGGTCGTAGGTAACGTGGCTCTGCGTGCCGCCCAGCACCGAAGTGAGCTCGCTCTGCCAGGGGTCGCCTTCCCCGGCCAGGACGCCGTCGGTCAGGCGTTTGGCGTGCGTGACGCCGGGCCGGGCCGTGGGAGACTTGCCGGCAAGTAGATTGCCAGGCGGGCAGGCTTCATCTTGGGCTGCCGCCGGAGCGGCCCCCATGAGGCAAAGCAAGGAAAGCAGAGCGATTCGATTCACGACCGCGCGCACGGTACGCAACGGAGTCCCCTCTGACAAGTACCCGGATCCAGGCAGGAAAAGCGGTTGGTTTCAAGCGCTAGACTTCGGCGCCCCTCGGACTTACTCATAGATTGATGGGTTCACAGTCTTCCAAGAGGCCGTCCGCGAACCGCGAGCCAGGCGATGTGGTGTTGGTCTACGGAAAGTCGGACGATGGTAAGGGATTCGACGTGCTTCGCCAGCGAGGTGGGGAGATCGAGAACGGGAGGTTGCGCCCGCTCGATGACGGCAAGCCAATTCACGGCGAAGTCGTTCGCCTCGAGCCACGCGAAGACTCGCCCGCGCTCTTCAACGTCGAGGTTCAGCACGACGGACGTAGCTCGGCCGGCCGCCCTGCGAAGGTGGTTACCGACCAATACCGCAAGGGCTGGGAATCGATCTGGGCCAACGAGCGGCCCAATCGCGCGCTGAATTAAAACAGGGTGCCGCCATTTGGCGACACCCTTCCCCTGCTGTCCCTGGAGTGGCCCTTAGGTCACGTAGTCCTTCAGTCGCTCGACATCCCGGTACTCCTGGAGCCGTGCGAGGCCGGCGGTTTCCACCTGACGGACGCGCTCGCGGGTGAGGTTCATGATCTCCCCGACCTCTTCGAGTGTGATCCCTCCGCGGTCTGCCACGTCGAGCGCGCACGTCTCAGTCATCTCCCAAATCTCGATGTCCGGGAAGTTGAGCTTGATCGATCCACGGACCGGATGGACGTCGATGTAGAGGTGGTACTTACAGGAGACGAACGGGCAGGGCCGCTCCATGTCCTTGCATTCCGACCGGCTCCTGGGCTTCCAGTAGTCGGTCTCCGGATAGAGCTCCTTTCCGCGATTGAGCTCCGCCTTGCTCAATCGGCGAATCGAAATCGTTCGGGCACGAGCGCGCGAACGGCGCTTTCTGCGGCCTCTCCGCTCCTCCGTCCCAGGCTCGTTGAGGGCATCAACGAGTGACTCGCGCTCCTCTTCTGGACTGGATTCTCTGTCGACGACCTCTGCGCTTGCTGCGTCCTTCATGTGCCTCTCCCCCTCAGACTTCTCAGACTTCTCAGACGGCCGCCCGCGCCATGCGGGCCCGCATCGTCAGCCGCCGCTCGATGACCTCGAGCTTCTGAACGAGCTCCTTGCCGAGCTCGCGAACATCGTTGAGCGCGTCGCCGACGCCTGGGTCGTCAGCCCGTTCGCGCTGTTGCTCGTGCACCGCGACCTCGATCGCCTGGTACACGCGCTTGAGCTGCCGGCTCAGTGCATCGATGTCGCCACGAACGAAGAGGAACTCCTTTTGGATTTCCTCCATCGTGAACCCCTGATGCATCAGGCGGCGGATGTGATCGATTTGGCGAACCGCGGTCGCCGGATAGAGGCCCTGGGAGCCCCGGTGCTTGCCCTTACGGCCGACTCGCACGCTTCGCGGCAATAGGCCGAGCTGCACATACTTGCGGAACGTGGCCTCGCTCAGCCTCGAGCCCCGGGCGGTGAAGGTCTCGACGATCTGCTGGACGCTCATTCCGTCGGCGTGCGCCTGCTCGATCGCCTCGAACTCCTCGTCGGACCAGCTCCTGGCCTCCGATTCCCGATGTCTCCGCTGCTGTCCCCTAGGTAGAGTCATTTGAATAACTTATAGCGAATGTATTCTATTGAAAATAATTAGGTCAACACTAAAATGCGTTAATTCATAACTGCTTGTAATTCTTGCATTTTTTCGCCTATTCCACAGCCTCAGGGATGAAAGGACCATGATTTTGGGATCGCTCTTTGGCTCTTGAGATCGGATTTGAGGGGGGAAATTGACTGGATCCGTCGAACCCAGTACCTCCCTCCAAGCGCATGGATTCACGGGCGTTTCGACGATTTCGGCGGAACAAGGGGGCTCTCGGAGGACTCGTCCTGGTCGTCGCAGTGACGGCCTTGGGCCTCGTGGGCCCCTGGATGGCCCCGTATGACCCGGTGGAGCAGTTCACCGAGGCCCTGCTCCTACACAACGGCCTTCCGGCAGGGCCAGGTGTTGATCCGGCCCACTCTCTTGGGGGCGACGTCCTTGCCCGGGACGAGTTGAGCCGCCTTCTGAGCGGCGCTCGCGTGTCGATGCTCGTTGCCTATCTCGCGACCGCGCTCGCCGTTCTGATCGGCGTGACCCTCGGCTTGGTATCCGGCTACGTCGGCGGACGAGTCGACACGTTCTTGATGCGACTCGTCGACGTCGTACTGTCGATGCCGTTTCTCCTAATCGCCATCGTGATGCAACGCGTCTGGGACGCGCCGGGCATTTGGACGATTTGCGTCGTGCTGGGTGTTCTCTCATGGACGACGCTTGCCCGAGTCACGCGCGCGAAGACGATGGAAGCCCGCGAGCTCGACTACATCCAGGCGGCCCGTGCACTCGGGCTACGTCACTTTCGAATCCTCGCGCGACACGTGCTCCCGAACGTCATTGGTCCGATCATCGCCATCGCGACCATCTTGGTGGCGCGTATGATCATCGCGGAAAGCGCACTGTCGTTTCTCGGGCTCGGCGTTCGTCCGCCAACGGCCAGCTGGGGCTCGATGCTCAATGACAGTCAGTCGTTGCTGCTCGGCGTGCCGCGGCTGACGCTCTACCCCGCTGTCTTGATCAGTATGGCGGTGTTTGGATTCAACCTCTTTGGGGAAGGGCTGCGCGATGCGTTCGACCCCAAGGATTGAGCGACGGCGCCCTGTCCGCTGGATGGCCGCCACCGCCACCCTCGTCGGCGCCGCGCTCCTTCTCGGCTGGGTCGTCGCCAACTTCCCGAAGGCGCCCATCGGTCCCCGCTACGTCGGCGCCGGACACGAGACACCACGAGCCGGCGGGACCTTCATCTTTGCCGCCGGCAGCAACATCCACACGCTTGATCCGCACTTCGCCTACGACACGCTCTCGACCGCCGCGTGCCGGCTGCTCTACGATGGCCTGCTCGACTACGACTACGAGGGTAACATGGTCCCGAGCCTGGCGGCCGAGCTCCCGAAGATCTCCGACAAGGGCCGGATCTTTCGCTTCACGCTGCGCGATGGCATCAAGTTTCACAACGGCCGGGAAATCACCGCCGAAGACATCTCGTGGTCGATACACCGGCTGCTCTCCGAGCGCATCGGCTCGCCCGGGTATCCGTTCTTCAAGTCGATCGAAGGGGCGCCGGCGTACCACACTGGGGACGCAGGGCGCATCGAAGGAATCGTCGTCCTGGATGAAAAGACGATCGAGTTCCGCCTCGACGAAGCCGACCAAACCTTCCTCAACGCGCTCGCCATGCCATTCGCGTACCCGCTCGCCAAGGAGCACGTTGAGAAGCTCGAACAAGCCGAGGGGCGCGCCGCGGTTGGACGTCATCCGGTCGGATCGGGGCCATTTGCGTTCTCGCGTTGGGAGCGTGGTGTGCAGGTCGAGCTCGAACGCTTTGACGACTACTGGGCGCCGCGGGCGCGCCCCGACCGGATGATCTTCCTCGAGAACATCTCCGCCGACGTTGCGAGCGCCCGCTTTCGCAACGGCGACCTCGACATCATCTACCGGCCTAGCAAGGTGAACCGGTTGTTCCTGAGAGAGTCCGATGCTTGGGCTCGCTATCGATCCGAGTCGCCGAGTGCCTCGGTGTTCGCACTCGGCCTCAACTGCGAGCTGTCTCCGTTCGACGACGTGCACGTCCGGCGCGCGATTGCCTTCGCGCTTGACCGTTCGAAGCTCGAGCGGCTCGACCCCGGCCAGGCGATCGCCGCGACCCAGATTCTACCTCCGATGCTCGCGCCGTACGATCCCGAGCTGCCGACGAGACAGGTGTTCGACCTCGACCGCGCCAAGGAGGAGATGCGCTTGGCAGGATTCCCCGACGGGCTGAGCGAACCGATCATGCTCTGGGTGCGCGGCGAAGGCGAGGTGCGCGCCGCGCAGCTCTTCCAACAAGACCTCAAGGCGATCGGGATCGAGATCGAGCTCAAGATGGTCTCCTTTGCGACCTATCTGAAGGAGACCGGCCGACCGCGGGTCGCCCAGGCCGCCTTCACTGGTTGGCATCAGGACTTCCCCGATCCGTCGAACTTCATGGACATCCTGTTCCACAGCCGATCGATCCATCCCGAGAACTCCGAGAACCGTTCGTTCTACCGGAACCCAAAGCTCGACGCGATCCTCGACCGTGCGCGCCCGGAGGTCGACCGCGAGAAACGGCTCGCGCTCTACGCGGAGGCCAATGCGATCCTGGCGGACGAGGCGCCGTGGGCGTTCCTCTACTACCCGATCGACATGTTTGCGTGGCAACCGTACGTGAAGGGGTTCCGCCCGCACCCGGTCTGGCTGAACGAATACCGCAACATCTGGCTCGACCTGCCCAAGAAGCGGGTCAGCCAGTCGGTTTACGAGCAGGAGCCGGCCCCATGATTCGTTTCATCGCGCAACGAGCCATGTGGGGGGTGCTGGTGGTCATGTCGGTCGTGACACTCGTCTTTTTCCTGATCTTCGTCGCCGGCGATCCGGCTGTGACTGTCCTCGGCCCGCAAGCGAGGGCCGAGCAAATCGCCGATTTCAAAGCAAAGAAGGGTCTGGACCGACCCGTGCCTGAGCAGTTCCTGAGCTACCTCGGAGTCACGAAGTGCGTCCGCAAGGATTCGCCGAAGTACCACCGCGACGATGGTTCCCGTGGCTTCTGCGGCATCCTCCAGGGCGATCTCGGCGAGTCGTACTCGCACCACGAGTCGGTAGCCAACGTGATTGGCCACCGTCTGCCACGCACGCTGCTCCTCGCCTCGTTGGCGGTCCTCTTCGAGCTGATCATCGGGCTCACCGCGGGGATCATCGCCGCACTCCGGCGCAACCGCTGGTCGGATACGCTGATCATGTTCGCCACGTTCGTCGGCATCAGCTTGCCGACCTACGTCACGGGGCCGATCGCGCTTCTGCTCTTCGCATTCCTGTTGGGCTGGTTTCCGTTCGGCGGGTACGGAGTCAGCGCAATTGATCACCTCTATCATGCGCTTCTGCCCTCTATTATCCTGGCCGTTGCTGGTGCCGCGACCTACGCACGTGTCATGCGTGGAGAGCTGATCGAAACCCTACGGCACGACCACGTGCGAACCGCGAAAGCCAAGGGCATGCCGATGAGCGGAGTCGTCATCAAGCACGCCATCCGCAACGCCCTACTCCCTGTCGTCACGCTGATTGGCTTGAGCCTTCCGTTCCTGGTCGGCGGCGCAATCATCACCGAGAAAATCTTCGCGTGGCCGGGCCTCGGACTACTGACCATCGAATCAATTGAATCGCTCGATGCGCCCGTCATCATGGCCGTCGTTCTGATGTTCGGCATCGCCGTTCAGGTCGGCAACCTGCTCGCAGACATTGCAGTGGCTGCCTTGGATCCACGGATACGGCTTGGTTAGCTGACCCGGATGTTTGGGGGGCGGGGGATGGGCTGGTCACCGGGTTTGGTTTAGTTACACCGCCCGCCCGCCCCCACCCGTAATCCTCCCTGCCGCGCCCTGTGCTTCGCGCGGGCTTGGCGGCGCTTTCGCGCCGGGCTTCGCCCTGCGGGCTCGCACTGCCGTCGGTGGGACGGGCGCCGGGTCGATGGGGGCGCGGTGGATCTGAGCCAACCTGGGTTCACAGTCTCCCAGCCCCCAAGCCACCCGCGGCAGCGCGAGCCCGCAGGGCGAAGCCCGGCGCAAGGCGCCGCCAAGGCAGAGCGAAGCGATTGCCGCG
>CALJYC010000355.1 GCA_937984275.1 uncultured bacterium
CGGCAAGTAAACGGCTCGGCTCGATGATCTCGAGCAGGACCTGGTCTGCGATCGTGCTCGTGCTCACGATGCGCGTGTAGTCGCGGACCGCGATGCGTTCGCCCGTCGCATCCCCGACGGTGAGCACGTCCTTACCCCGACTTTCAGGGAGGGCCCTCTTCGAGACCGCGCCGGTCAGGGACGCGGCCACGATCAACGCGGCGACCAGAAGCGCACTATTGACTGCGTTGGCATGCCTCATATCACTCAGTGCCAGTGCCCTCGGTGTCAGGCTCGAATCCGATTCGTGCGTTCTCGATGAGCTTGACGCCATAGACCGCCCGAATCGGATCGGAACTGACCACCGCCGCAGTATCTCCCTGCTCGGCGACGCGGCCGTCCGTCAACAGGAGCGCGCGGTCGGTCGTGCTGCGCGCGTCGGCGAGGTCGTGCAGCACGACGATCAGTGTGTGGTTGCGTTCGGCAAGCGTTCTGATCAATCGCAGGACCGCCATCCCCTCGCCGACGTCGAGCGAGGCGGTCGGTTCATCGAGCAACAGAATCGGCGCGTCCGAGGCGAGCGCGCGAGCGAGCAATACACGTTGCTGCTCTCCGACCGACAGTTGGGTGAAGATGCGGTCGCGGAGGACGTCGGCATGCGCAGTGTCGAGCGCGTGGTCGATCGCATCTCTGTCGTTCTTCGACATGCCGCCAAAGCTGCCGCCGTGGACATACCGGCCCAGCGCGACTACTTCCTCGACCGACAACGCGGAGCGAAGCAAGCTGCGTTGCGGTACATATGAAATCCGTTTGGCCCTCGCACGCGGAGAAAGAGAGGCGACGTCGACGTCGTCAATCTCGATACGACCTTCATGCGGCAGCAAGCCGGCCAGCGCCTTGAGCAGCGTGCTCTTGCCCGCGCCGTTCGGCCCCAGGAGCGCGAGCACCTCTCCGGGGTTGGCTTCCAGGTCGACGTCGTGAAGCACGGGTCGGCCCCCAAGGGTGACGCCCACGCCGCGGGCGCGAAGGCCCGCGTGCCCGTCACCGTTACGCATATGCCCGCTCCCGGCGAAGCCTGATCAACAGCAGCAAGAAAAGCGGAGCCCCGATCAAACCGGTGACGACGCCGAGTGGAATTTCGCTACGCGAGGGGATGACGCGCGCGATGATGTCGCAAGCGACGAGAAAGATGCCCCCGGCAAGCGCTGCCGCAGGAATCAAGCGCTGGTGCTTCGTTCCGGCAAACGGGCGAAGCATATGGGGTACGACGAGACCCACGAAGCCCACGTTGCCACCCACCGAAACCGCACCGGCGACCAACACGCTGACCCAAATCGCAGACCACCAGCGCACGGCGCCCACATTGGCGCCCAACGATTGCGCTTCCTCTTCACCACTGAGGAGAAGGTCGAGAGGCCGGCCCCAAGCCCAACAGGCGACGAGCGCAGCCCCGATCAGCGGAAGTGCGAACGCCAACTGGCGCGGCCCGGTGCCGCTCACCGAGCCCAGTGAGAAGGACACGACCGCCCGTCCGAGCTCCCACGTCTCTTGCGCCATGCTGGTGACGAAGGCGCTCAGGCTCAAGAAGAGGGCGCTCAGGACGAAGCCCGTAAGAAGCAGAGCGAGAAGATCCTGTGTAATGCGCAAGAACAGTAACAAAACCGCGAGCGCGGCCAGTGCACCGAGAAAGCACCCAATCGGGACGATCATCTCGGGAACGACGAAGGCGTTTCCAACCCCCGCGACCCCGTAGGCGAGTAGTGCGACTTGCCCGCCGAAGCTTGCACCCGCCGTGGTGCCGAGCACCGAGGGGCTCGCGAGCGGATTGCGGAACAAGCCCTGTACGACGACACCCCCCACCGCCAATGCTGCACCAGCGAGAAACGCTGCGGCAAGCCGATAGCCGCGCAGCTTCAGAAACGTATCGCGGAGCTCCGGGTCGGCGAGGTCGCCCGATCCGACGAGCACGGCGAGCACTCCGGCGACGAGCAACAGCAGAAACAGCAACGGATACAGCCGCACGGCGCGTCTTTACCACGCGTCCCGAGCTCGATCGATGCGCTTGGCGCACCATTGACCGTCTGAGGGGGATCGGTCATCGTCGGCTCAAGCAGGGAAGTCGGTGTGAGGCCGGCGCGGACCCGCCACGGTATGTGACTGAACGTTCTGTCGTGATGCCACTGGGCGATGAGCCTGGGAAGGTGACAGGACCTGGGGTCGCGAGCCCGGAAACCTGCGAACGCATTCTTTGTGTCTATCGCCTCGGGGATGGTGAGAGTCGCGCGTCGGGATTCCTGTCCCGTTCGATCGACCGTTCCCGAATCAGGAACGGGATTTGGACGAAACCAGGCAGCTGTGGATCAAACGAGCAGTGCGGCACTTTCGTCGCGCTCGTTGCGTGGCTGTGGTTGTCGTTGCGGGTGGGGTGGCTGCTCCGGTCTCCGCGCAGTACGGCGAGACGGCTCAGGTCACGCGTCCGATTCCTGCGACGAACTCGCTGGACGCAACCGCCGCGGGCAGCGAGGTCGTGATTCGTGATCGAACCGTCGCCCAAACGACCGACCAGCTGCTGCAGGAGTCGGCGGGGACGCGTATCGTTGCCGAGGGAGGACTGGGCACTCCATTCTGCGTTCGTCTTCGGGGCGTCGCCTGCGATCAAGTCACGGTGATGCTCGGGGACGTGCCGCTCAGCAGTCCCGATACCGGCTCATTCGATCTGAGCCTCGTGCCGTTGGAGGCGTTGGACGGGTTCGAGGTGTTTCGCGGCGGGGCTCCGGCATGGCTCAACGAAGGCGCAGTCGGCGGCGTGCTGCGCCTGTTGCCCCGTACGTACAAGGAAAACCAAGTGGGCGGCCGAGTGACAGGCGGGAGCTTCGGTTCCTGGCGGGCCAATCTGTTCGGCGCGGCTGCTGGGGAGAAGGTGCAGTTCTTTGGCACCGCCGGAGGGGCCGGAGCCCAGAACGACTATCCCTACCTCGACGACAACGGCACGCGCTTCGATCCGACAGACGATGTCGAGCGCACTCGTCGCAACGCCGACTTCGTCGAAGGGTTTGGCTTTGCCAACATGCGTGCCGAAACCAGTGAATCGAGTCATCTCGACTTCATATTTCTCGGCCTTGGTAGGGATCGTGGGGAGCCCGGCCCCGGCTCGAGTCCCGCGCTGCAGGCGCGTGTGAAGAACACGCGCCTGATCGGGTCCGCTTCGTGGCTTCAGGAAAAAGGTGGCGCGCATCCGTACCGTCTTCAGCTCGCCGCCAACTACGACTACGGGAGGAATCGGATCAACGACGAGTTTGGTGAGCTCGGCAGAGGGGGGCCTCGACTCACCAACGATCAAACCCACGCGGTCTTCGGCCGGGTAGCGGGATCGATAGAAGCCATGCCATGGCTCGAGATCACGACGATTGGCTCGGCCCGATATCAAGCCTTCGATCCAAAGAACGAGCTCTCCATCACACCCGACCCGGCATCGGATCGTCTGACTGCCGCGGGAACCTTGGAAACGCGTTTCTTTGGTGAGCTCGGAAGGGTGGCTCTCGAGCTTCGCCCGAGCATTCGCCTGAGCTGGACGCGTGCCGCGATTCGCGAGATTCCGCTCATCGGTCAAGCGCCGGGCGAGTCCTCCGCCTTCCTTCCGACGTATCGGGTCGGCGGCGCGATCTCGCCGTTGGAGTGGCTTGCATTCCGGGGTTCGATCAGCAGCGGCTTCAAGCTTCCGTCGTTGTTGCAGCTCTTTGGAAACCGAACCAACGTGGAAGGCAATCCGGGCTTGGTCCAGGAGCGCTCACTCGCCTATGACGCCGCAGTGACGGCGCGAGGTCACACCGGCATCGTCAGCGGCTACGCGTCGCTCGGGGCGTTTCTCACCCATCTCGACGATGCGATCCGGTTTCGCCGAACGTCACCGTCCACGTTCAAGGCAGAGAACATTGGAGAGGCGCGCAGCCGTGGCGTCGAAATCGAGCTTCGCGGAGGCGTTACTGAGCACTTCATTCTCCAAAGTGAAGCGACGTGGACGCAGGCGATCGACCGAGCGACCGGCAACCAGTTACCCGTGCAGCCGGAGTGGGTCGCGTTCGTGCAGCCCGAAGCCCATTCCGGGACCCTCTCGAAGTGGGTGTCGGACATCATGGCGTTCTTCCAAGTTTCGTACGTCGGGAAGACCTACGACGACCCTGCGAACCTCATCGAGGTCAGAGCGCGCACCGTCCTTGCGACTGGCGTTGGAGTGGATCTATTCGAGGGCACGCTCGGCTTGAGCTTTCGCGTCGACGATTTGCTTGATGCGCGAGGTCAAGATCTGCTTGGTTATCCCCTCCCGGGGCGCCGGTACACCGGACGACTGAGCTACCGGCACGCCTGGTAGGTTGACTTCACGAGGACCCAAACTACGGTTTCCGTTCTTGCGAGGGTCGAAGGCGGCTTCATCGAAGTCGTTGGAGATATGCCGGCGGAGAAAAATCCGTTCGGTTGAACAGGGAAGTCGGTGAGAGGCCGACGCGGACCCGCCACGGTATGTGACTGAATGCGCTGCCACTACGCCACTGGGTAAAGACCTGGGAAGGCGGCAGAGCCTATGGTCACGAGCCCGGAGACCTACCCATCGTGAGCTCACTCGAATCGCCTCGGGGATGGCGGGTAGCTACATGGTCACAGTTCTACGTTTGAACGCGCCTTGTTCCTGTCCCTCCTCCGCCGAAGCAGGAGGAAGCAAATGGAACGGGAACTACACCTCACTCTTCTGATCTTGATTGCGTCGGCAGCGTTCGGCTGCGGTGACAACAGCTCGTCGACGAGCAGTGGCGGTACCGCGGCGCTGGAGGCGCTCGATACGATGCCTCGGTATGCGGTCGTCAGCTCGGACTTCAGCAGCTCTTCGATCGCGACGCTCGACGAGGACTTCGTGGTCATCGACGAGAGTTGGATCAATTCCGGAACCACGTATCCGGGCTTGGTCGCTACGCTCTCGGGTGATGTCGTGTTGCCGAGCCGGCAAGCCGCCGATGGGACGTTTGCCGTCATCGATCGGTTCTTGACCGATGTCGTCACTCGTTTCTTCGTGCCGAGCGGGAATCTGAACGGGCAGGTGCGTACCCACGGCGACGTCGGTGAATCGGGCTTCTCCTCGAATCCGCAGGACTTCATCTTTGCGAGCGAGGACAGCGCTTGGGCGCCGCGATACGAGTCAAACCTCAACCCCTCAGCACCGCCTGAGAACCAAGGCAACGACCTGATCGAGGTCAACCCGAGCGATATGAGCGTGACGGGGGCCCGAATTGACCTGTCTTCTCTCGACGTGACCGCCACCGCGATGACGCCGGACGGGGCTGTCGAGGTGGATGTGTTCGCTCGACCGAGCCGTGGCGTCCTCGTCGGCTCGACTATCGTCGTAGGGCTCGACCGGATCAGCGCGAACTTTGACGCTGCTGGATCGGGACTGGTCGCTCTCGTCGACCTCGAGGACGAGTCGGTTGCAGGCATGGAGCTCCCAGGCCTCCAGAGCTGTGGGAACGTGCTGCCCGTGCCGGGAGTGCCCAGCAAAGTCGTCGTTGCCTGCGTCGGCTTCGCGGTGCCCTTCGGCGACGAACCTCAGGTGCGCGCGTCGTCGGGGATCGCATTGCTCGATGTCAATGAGAGTGGCGTGACGATCGAGCGGGTATGGCGCGTGGCCGATCACCCCTCGGATGCAATCGCGGTAAACTCGGTCGCCGTGGTCGACGAGCAGCGCGTCGTAGGGGTTGCGACCGGCGATTTCGAAACGACCGTGGACGAATTGTACCTGATCGATCTGGTCACTGGATCCCAAGAGCTCATCCACGACTCCATCGGATCCTTCGTCATCGGCCTATCGGCGTACGACCCGGACAGCAAGATGCTCTACGTCCCGGACGCGGCAGAGAATGCCGTTTTAGAGTTCGCCGTCGGCGAAGGAAGTTTCGTCGAGGTGGGCTCGACCGAGATCGCTCCTAGCCTCAGCCTCCCGCCGACGAAGGTCTACCTGCTCGACTAACTTGCCACGCTATTGCGGCCCCGCCGGAGACCCCTCCGTTGCAGTGTCAGTGTCAGTGTCAGTGTCAGCGTCAGTGTCAGTGTCAGTGTCAGTGTCAGTGTCAGTGTCAGTGTCAGTGTCAGCGTCAGTCCCAGTGTCGCTCGGGTCGTCGGCATCCTTCTCGTCTTCGCCCCCGGTTTCCCCCTTCTGTTTCCGGGCCTTCCTGTCTTTGTAGGACTCTTGGACGTCTTTCGCGCCCTTGCTCGCGACCGAGACAGCGCCTGCGATGTACAGGACGAGCGCCGAGACATTCGACTTGGTTCGCACGTAGCCGCTCACCATCGCGTCCCGGTCGAGGCTGAAGGACAAGGCGTCGCCCCTTCCGAAGTACCCGGTCGCGCCGAGTGTGAAGCGATACCCTTTGGTATCGACGCCAATCGACACGGACGCACCGAACATGTTGACCTGGTCCGGCGTGTATTCGGTCGTCGTCTCGGGCACGTTTGGAGCTGAGGAGATGTTGGTGAACAGCCCTCCGGCGACGACCGCCTTGCCAAACATGTGTTCCGCGCCGATGGCGACGTTCGGCGTCCAGCGCCGCGCAGTGGAGTTTGCGAAGTAGATGCCGAGGCTCCCCGGAAGGTCCTGAAGCTCCTCCGGGCGGTCGAAGAGGTCTCGGTCGCGAATCGGGCCGGTGACCGCGGCGTCGGCGGACAGGACCGTCGTTGCGTTGATCTTGAACTCAAAGCCCGTCCGCAGCTCGAACGGGATTGGTTGGTTCGTCGACAGGTCATCTTCGTCGAACAGAAAGTATGTGGGCTCCATTCCGGTCGCGATCGTGTTGACACGACGAAACACGTTGCCGTCCTGCTTCAGGGGAGCCCCTGGCGGCTGGAACATGAATCCCAATTGCCAGCGAGGGTTGATCCGGTAGAGCGCACCCAGTCGAAAAACGAGGAGGTACCCTCCAGACGATATCCCGGTGCTCGAAGTAATCGAATCACCACCAACCCGTTGACCCGTTGCTTCGAGCATACCGCCGAACGCGAGCCCGACATCTTCGCGATAGCTACCGCTCTGGTCCGCGAGAAAACCGCTCAACCCAAGCGCCAGGTCTTTCAACACATGTGCGGCGAACGACACGCCGTACCACCTGTCGCGGTAGTGTTGGGTTATCCGTAGGTCGAGACTCGCCGGGTCTTCAATCTGCGTCAGTCCCACGCCGAAGCCCTCACGGGCGACCTCAAAGGTGCTGTACGCGACCGCAAACTGGTGGTCTCCGAACCGCTTCTTCCCGAACTTCACGACGGTACCGATGAACGACGGCAGCGTCGTCGTGCCTGTCGAGGTGAAGTCGGTACGGAGGTTCTCCGACTCGAACGCATTTTCGACCGTCCGGCGGGTGAACACCAGGGAGCTCAAGCTCCCCATGAGTTGGAAACGCCCGCCTGTCACGATCCCCGCGGGGTTGTAGTACGTCGACGAGGGGTCATTCGCGATGCCGGTGTACGCCCCGCCGAGCCCCATCGCCCGCTCGCCGATCGGGATGCTTCTGTAGTAGAGAGCCTGAGCCTCAGAGCGATTTGCGACGAGGCTGCACCCGAGCACGATTGCGATGATGCTCGCCGCCACCATGCACCGTCTCACGCGTTTCAGGTGGCTCCCAGAGCTCAGCACACGGCGATACTAGCCAGCGCCCACGCTTTGTCGATCCTCAGGTGGCCGAAACCGTCACATCTCTAGTCCTCGGTCTCGCTCACTTTGTCTCGCGACTTCTTCTGGTCCCCCCGTCGGCGTTTGTCGTCTAGACGCCTCCGTTTCGATGCGCGGGTGGGCCTCGTGGCGACGCGGGGCTTTGGGGGTACGAGCGCCTTGCGGATCAGTTTGCGCAGCCCATCGCGTGCGCGCTCGAGATTCTGCCTCTGCGAGCGCTCGGCTTGCGCATTGATCATGAGCGAGCCCTGGGCGTCGATCCGCTTTCCCGCGAGCTTTCGAAGCCGTGCTTTCTGGGTGCGAGTCAGCGCCTCCGTGCCGTGGAGATCGAAGCGAAGCGTCACCTTGGTCGCGACCTTGTTGACGTTTTGACCGCCTGGGCCGGACGCGCGGCTGGCGCTCCACGACAGATCCCCCGCAGGGATGGTCACCCGATCGTTGATGATGAGGTCATTGCTTCTCGCGGGTGGTTCGGCCGGCATTGGAGGTTCCACCTCTCGGCGTGCGGACTAGCCCTCGACTCGAGCTAGCACGTCCCGAACCCGATCTTCCCAGGGAATCAGAGGACCGACGACGTCCTCGGTCGCGGAAACGTCCAGCACGCTGTACGCCGGGCGAGGTGCTGGGCGCGGGAACTCGTCGCTCGTGCATGGCTCAACCCGGCAGCCCGGATTGACGACTTCGGCAATGAGCGCCGCGAGCTCGAACCAGGTGCATTCGCCTCCGTCGGTCACGTGGAAGATCCCACGGCTTCCCTTTTCCGCGAGGTCCAGGCTGACCTCGGCGAGCCTCCGGCTGTCGGTTGGTCGGCCCCGTTGGTCGTCAACAACCCGAAGGCTCTCCCGAGCCTTGGCGAGCGCCCGGATCGTGAGCACGAAATTGTTTGCCCAGGGTGCATACAACCAACTGCTTCGGACCAGAAGGTGCTCCACGCCTGAGCGCGCGATGAGCTCCTCTCCGAGCGCCTTGCTCCGCCCGTAGGCGTTCACCGGTCTCAAGGCGTGATCGGTTCGGTAGGGCGTCGTCGCGATCCCATCGAAGACGTAGTCGGTGCTGTAATGAAGAAGCTTTGCACCGACGGCCCGGCAGCGCTCCGCCATCCA
>CALJYC010000356.1 GCA_937984275.1 uncultured bacterium
ATACATCTCGTACTGCGTCGAACGAAGCCGCCCGCCCGCCGTCTCCCGGGACTCCAGGTACGTCGCGATGCCTTCGATGATCCATCGCGGTTGAAGTATGTTGGGGGCCCACACCTTGCCGAGGATCTTGTTGATGACCGAGGGGAGGCCGCCGATGTTGTCGAGGTGCAGGATGTGAGCGTGCTCGTGGGTGACGAGCACCGTGAGCCAGTCGTCGAAGTCACCGAGAACCGAAAGGTCGGCTGGCGCGCTCACGTAGAGCCGAATGGTATTGTAGTGGAGCGGCGTGGCGTTGCCGTTGGCGGTGTCGACCTCGTCGGTGAGGACTATCTGGACGCGTTTCTTCGGTTGGTGGCCGAGGATGGGCGACATCCTGGTCGTGGCCCGTTCGGCGATCGCCAGGACCCTCCGAGCCACCAGCCCGAGGGGCTCGGGGTAGTTGACCTCGAAATGCTCGCTCTGGACCGTTCGCCAGCGCCTCGTGAGGTCCTTGGTCTGGGCCCCAGCCTGAATCGCCCCCAAAAGACCAAGCAGACAAGCCATTGCAGCCGCCGCACGGGCCATCTCTGACCTTCTAGCACGGGCCTGACCGCAACCCATAACCGTCTGTTCACCCCTCTTTGCAGGCCAAAGGCTTGACCGCTTGCATAGCCAGCTCCTAGCCTTAACTCTGATTGAAGGTGGGGTTTCGCTACAATGGGGTCTGAGCGAGGGGAATTGGTCATCGAAGGTCTAGCGTTGCCGTTGGCGCTGCGTTTCATCTCTGGGAAGTACCAGGGCGGGGAATTCCCCCTTCCTGAGGACGGAGAGATTGTCATTGGGCGCTCCAGCGAGCTGGAGATGGTCCTCGTGGAGGACATGGTCTCACGGCGTCACGCGAAGATTTCCGTCGAGAGCGGAGACATCTTCTTGGAAGATCTCGGCTCGACGAACGGGAGCTTCGTCAACGGCGAGAAGATCACACGGACCAAGTTGGCCGAGGGGGACCGCATCCTGATCGGCACGAGCATCATCAAAGTCGTCGCTTCCGATGGGTCCGCTTCGGTGCAGGACGCCAAGGCCAAGATGGACGCCGCAGCGTCGAGCGCACGTCCGTCGGCAGTCAGCACCATGACCGGCTCTATTGCCGAGGTGCCGCTGCCAGATCTCCTCCAGCTGTTCTCAGCGTCCAAGAAAACGGGCGTCTTGCAGATCACGACCGAGTCCGACGTGGGGTCGATCTACCTCGAAGAAGGCATGGTGCAGTTCGCCGTCGTCAATGGCGACGAGTCGGTGCCACCCGAGAAGGCATTCTATCGCGTGCTCGTCTGGGACAAGGGCACCTTCGACCTGCTCCCCAAGGTGGAGCGCACATTCCCGGCGGAGATTCAGGGCAGCATCGAAGGCCTCCTCATGGAGGGGATGCGCCAGCTCGACGAGATGATGCGCTTCGGAGACGCGCTCCCGTCGCTGCAAACGAGGGTTTCCGTGGCGTCACCGTTGGAGAAGCCACTCCGCGATGCTTCTCCCGAGGAGCTCGACGTGATTCAGCTCGCGCTCAACCAGGACACCCTCGTCGACATGATGAACCACAGCGGCAAACCGGATCCCGAGGTCGCCGAGGTCGTCGTAGGCCTGCTCGAAAAAGGCTACCTGGTCAGTAACTAGACCGCGCCCGCCCATCCCGAATGTGCCCTTGCCCGTGTGCGCCCGTCACGCGGATGCAGGCAAAGACGCGGTTACTTACCGAGCGGACTACTCGCCCGAAGTCCCGTGCAAGGTCAGCAGCCGACCCAGCAAATCTTCCGAGTACTTCGTCAATTTGGTAAACGCCACACCCATCCCGGGTGGATCATCCTGGACCCGGACTACCTGGCCTGTGCCTTCGATCGTCTCGACGTCGTCCATGATCACGGTGAACGTGAGGTTGACCTCGGTCCCCACGGGGAGGGGTTCCTTCGAGCGGATGAATACGCCGGAGCGCGACACGTTGGTTACGTACTCGTGAACAAACGCGTCGAACGATTCAAACTCCTTGTTGATCGTGACCCGCTTCTCGATGCGTTGGCCGTCGTCGGTGCTCATCGAAACGTTAGACTCCCGTCAGGTCGAACTGCTCCAGATGATAATCGTTTCGCGGCTTCAATTCGATACGTCGTTGAAAGCGCCGGGCTGCTTCTTCGACAGAAGCCTTTTCTTCGCGTTCGAGCATGTCGCAGACGGCGGGGTGTGCACTGATGACGATCTTGTAGCCGGGGAGGGAGTCACGCTCGCGGCGCATCTGTCGGAAGATCTCGTGGCAGACCGTTTCCTTCGACTGAAGGAGCCCGGTTCCGTCGCAGAAGAAGCAGGGTTCGTAGAGAGTCCGTCCCAATGACTGCCGCGTCCGCTTCCGGGTCATTTCGACCAGACCCAACTCACTGATTCGAATCGCGGTCGTTCTGGACTTGTCCTGTTTGAGGGCGGCGAGAAACGCCTTGAAGACTTTCTCCCGATGCGCGTGCCGCTCCATGTCGATGAAGTCGAGCACGATCAGGCCGCCGATGTTTCGGAACAAGAGTTGATAGGCGATCTCACGCACCGCCTCGAGATTGGTTTGCAAGATCGTCTGCTCGACGTCGCGGCCCTTACCAGTGAATCTCCCGGTGTTGACGTCGATCGCGGTCAACGCTTCGGCCTGGTCGATCACGAGGTGCCCGCCCGATGGGAGCTGAACCTTGCGGGAAAGTGCGCGGGTGATCTCCTCCTCGATGCCGTACTCGTCGAACAACGGTTCGTGGCCTTCGTAGAGCTGCACGTCGTTGGCGCGCTCCGGCAGGAAGAGCGTCAAGAACTCCTTGACGCGCTGGTACTCGTCGCGGTCGTCGATGACAATCTCGTTGACGTCCTCCGTGAAGAGGTCCCGCGCGGATTGAATCACGAGGTCCGGCTCCTCGTGCACCAGGGCAGGGGTCTTTTTAACCGCGTCGCGTGCGGTCTGGGTCTGCTCCCAGAGCTGCACGAGGTAGCCGATGTCCGCTTTGAGCTTCTTCTTGGTGAGCCCCTGCGCGAGCGTTCGCACGACTACGCCGCCATGTGGGGGCTTCACCGAGTCGATGGCCTCCTTGAGCCGCCGCCTCTCCCGATCGTTGCCGATCCGCTTCGAAACCCCGACGTGGTCGACCGTGGGCATGAACACGACGTAGCGTCCCGGGAGCGCCACGTGGCTCGTGACACGGGCGCCCTTGGTGCCGATCGGCCCCTTCGAGACCTGCACCATCAGTTGCTGGCCCTCGTTGAGGAGGTCGCGAATCGGGGTCTTCCTGGAGACTCGGTTCCGCCTGCCCTTCGAGGCGCCGCGCTTTTCGTTGCCGTCGCTTTCCTCTTCAGTGCCAGGCTCGGCTTGAAGGTCCTCCACGTGAAGGAACGCTGCACGATCGAGCCCAATGTCGATGAAGGCCGCCTGCATGCCTGGCAGGACGCGTGTCACTCGGCCGAGGTAGATGTTGCCTACCGGCGATCGATGATGCCGGCGCTCGACGTAGAGCTCGCGGAGCACTCCGTCCGCAATGAGACCAACGCGCGTCTCTCCAATGTCGACGTTGACCAGAAGTGTGTTTTTCGACACGGAAGAGTTAGTTCTTCTCGAAGATCTGCTCGATGTCGGCCTGCGTGCTCTCTTCGCTCTCGGAGCGCGCCACGGCGATCTCCTTCACGACGAGATTGCGCGCGGTCTCCAGCATTTTCTTCTCGCCGAAGGACAGAGACTTGTCGACCTGCAGCCGATAGAGGTCACGCATGACCTCGGCCACGTCGAAAACCGAGCCGGTCTTGATTTTGTCCATGAAACCGCGGTATCGGCGGTTCCACGTCTGGTTGTCGAAAACGACAGGCTGCTCCTCGAGCAGGGCGAAAATCTCCTTGATGTCGCTCTCGGAGATCGGGGGCCTGAGGCCCACCTTCTTAGCCTGCGCGACCGCTACCCGGATCCGATCGTTGTTCTTCGCATCCAGCGGCTTCAGCACGTAGAACTCCATGGTCGCAGTGCCGATTTTGCGTTCCTCGATCGAAACGACCTCGGTCACGCCTTGCTTGGGATAGATGGCCTTGTCGCCAACCTTGAATTCGTATGTTCCCGCTTGCATCGGGACTCCTTATCTCGCCAAAAATGTTCCCTTACGCCTGATTGCCAGGCGTATCGGTTGAACGGGCGCTGCAAAGTGTCTATTTCCAGCCTCAGCGTCGCACTTCGCGCGTCCCCGCCCTTTCGGTGCAGCCGGGTAGCGCCCCAGCCGGGCGAAATGTAATCCTAGAGCGGGGGCCGGTCAACGCGGACTCGGGTGCTTCATGGGTGTAACCGATCTTCTGTT
>CALJYC010000357.1 GCA_937984275.1 uncultured bacterium
CCCGGGGATGGGCATACAGATCGGCGAATCGATGCCGACTGCAGGCTCGTTCGACGACGCCTCACAGCAAGCGGCCTTCGAGAAGGCGATGGGCTACATGGGACTTCAGCCCGGGCAGCCACTGCTCGGCAAAAAGATCGACGTCGTCTTCATCGGCTCGTGCACGAACTCGCGCATCAGTGACCTGCGGATGGCCGCAGGCGTGTTTAGCGGGCGCAAAGTGGCGGAGGGTGTGCGCACCCTCGTCGTTCCCGGTTCGCATGACATCAAGAAGCAGGCCGAGTCCGAAGGGCTCGACCAAATCTTCAAAGAGGCCGGCGCCGAGTGGCGCGAACCAGGCTGCTCGATGTGCATCGCCATGAACGGCGACAACCTCGAGCCCGGGCAATATGCGGTCAGCACCTCGAACCGAAACTTCGAGGGGCGACAAGGCAAAGGCGGCCGCACCTTCCTCGCGTCCCCACTCACCGCAGCCGCGGCGGCTATCACGGGCGAAGTCACGGACCCGCGAGGCTTGCTCCTTTCTTGAAAGGCAGAGTCATGGCGAAATTCACTACACTGACATCGCATGTGGTCCCCCTCCCCGCGGAGAACGTGGACACGGACCAGATCATCCCGGCTCGCTTTCTCAAGGTGACCGACAAGAACGGACTCGGCGACAGCCTCTTCTGCGACTGGCGCTACTTGAAGGACGGTTCGGACAACCCAGACTTCGTGCTGAACGAGACCGCCTCACAAGGCGCGCAGATCCTCATCGCGGGGAACAACTTCGGCAGCGGTTCGTCCCGCGAGCACGCGCCCTGGGCGTTGGTGGGCTGGGGCTTTCGCGCGATCATCTCCACCGGCTTCGCGGACATCTTCAAGAGCAACTCGCTCAAGAACGGCTTACTGCCCGTCGAAGTCAGCGCCGACGTGTACAAAGCCCTGATGGAAGCCGTTCAGTTGGACCGGTCGACGAGGATCACCATTGACCTTCCAACCCAATCCGTGACTGGGCTCGACGGGCTCGAGGCGACCTTCCCCATCGACGCGTTCTCCAAGCACTGCCTCCTCGAAGGCATCGATCAGCTTGGATACCTTCTTTCGTTCGACGAGCAGATCACCGGTTATGAGCAACAACGGACATAACGGCTCGGGCCCTGTCGTAGAGATCTACGACACCACTCTGCGCGATGGCACGCAGATGGAAGGGATGAGTCTGTCCTGCGACGACAAGCTACGCATCGCCGAGTACTTGGATTCGCTAGGGGTCAAGTTCATCGAGGGTGGATGGCCCGGCTCGAATCCCAAAGACGTCGAGTTTTTCGAGCGCGCAAAGGACGTGGCTTGGGAGAACGTCACGATCGCGGCGTTCGGATCGACCTGCCGCGCACAGCTTCGTGCGGAGGATGACAAGCAACTTCAAACGTTGCTCGCGGCGGAGACGCCGGTTTGCACGATCTTCGGTAAGACGTGGAACATGCACGTCACAGAAGTCTTGCGCACGAGCCTCGAAGAGAATCTGCGAATGGTCGAGGAAAGCGTTGCCTTTCTGCAGCAGAACGACCGCAGGGTGATCTACGACGCGGAGCACTTCTTCGATGGATACAAGGCGGATTCGGAGTACGCGCTCGAGACATTGCGAGCGGCAGTACGCGGCGGCGCCGAGACGGTGGCCCTTTGCGACACGAACGGCGGCTCGATGCCCTGGGAGGTCGAGGAGATGGTCAAGGCTGTGCGGGAAGCGCTGCCGGACACCCGACTTGGCATCCACGCCCACAACGACGGCGAGTGCGGCGTTGCCAACTCGGTGGCAGCTGTTCGCGCGGGTGCACACCACGTGCAGGGGACCATCAACGGGTACGGGGAGCGTTGCGGCAACGCCAATCTCTGCGCGATCATCCCAGATGTCGAGCTCAAGCTCGGACTGCAGTGCCTTCCCGAAGGCCGACTCAGCCACCTCTACGACCTCGCCCACTTCGTGGCGGAGATCGCGAACTTGAGCCCGAACGACCACGCGGCGTACGTCGGGCGGAGCGCGTTCGCACACAAGGGCGGCGTCCACGTGTCGGCAATTCGCCGTCATCCTGAATCGTACGAGCACGTAGAACCGACCCTCGTCGGCAACCAGTCGCGGGTGGTGGTAAGCGAGCTGTCGGGGCGCAGCAACGTCCTGAGCAAGGCCGAAGAGCTCGGGCTCGAAGTCAGCTCAGACCACGGCGGCCGCGTGCTCGAGAAGATCAAGGAGCTCGAAGCCAAGGGCTTTGCCTACGAAGCCGCCGAGGCGTCGGTGGCGCTGTTGATGGCCCGTCATCAGTCGGACTATGAACCGCCGTTCGAGGTGCTCGACTTCCAGGCGGGCGTTGGCCGTCGGCGCGGTGGCGGAATGTTTGCCGAAGCCACGGTGAAAGTGCAGATCGGCGACGAGGTGGTGCACACCGCAGGCGAAGGCAACGGCCCGGTGAGCGCACTCGACTCCGCGCTTCGCAAAGCCCTGCGGCCATTCTTCCCGGAGGTCGCAGACATGCACCTCAGTGACTACAAGGTTCGCATTCTCGACGGGCGCAGCGGAACGGGCGCGACCACGAGAGTGCTCATCGACAGCCAATCGGCCCACGACACGTGGAGCACTGTCGGAGCGTCGAGCAACATCATCGAGGCCTCGCTCCAGGCGCTGATCGACAGCATCGAGTATGGGCTCACGCTGGAACGCGCCACTTAGCCATTGCCCTCATGACGCGCGCCGTGCATCATGGCCGGCCGCACAGGTAACGATAAATGAAAGCCAAGATCACACTTCTTCCTGGTGATGGGATCGGTCCCGAAATCGTAGACGCGACTCGGCAGGTCCTCGAGACCATCGCGAGCAAGTCCGGCCACACCTTCACGTTCTCGACGCACCTGATCGGCGGCGTCGCAATCGACGAGACGGGTGTGCCGCTTCCAGACGACACCATCGTCGGGTGCCGGAGCGCCGACGCCGTGTTGCTGGGCGCGGTCGGCGGCCCCAAGTGGGACGACCCCAACGCCAAGGTTCGCCCCGAGCAGGGGCTCCTCGGAATGAGGAAGGCCCTGAAGCTCTTTGCGAACGTTCGTCCTGTGAAACTCTTCCGCGGCCTCGAAGCAGCCTCCCCTCTCAAGGCCGAACGCCTGCGCGGCGTCGACTTGGTTTTCATCCGGGAGCTCACCGGCGGCATCTACTTCGGTCAGCCCAAGGGCAAAGAGACCAAGAACGGCCTACGCACCGGTTTCGACACGATGGTGTACGACGAGAGTGAGATTCGCCGCATCGTAGAACTGGCGTTCGAGGTTGCACGGAAGCGCGGCGGCCACGTCACCTCCATCGACAAAGCGAACGTGCTCGCCACCATGCAGGTATGGCGAGAGGTTGCTACCGAGGTGGGCAAAGAGAATGCTGACATCAAGCTCGACCACCAGCTCGTCGACTCGGCCGCCATGCGGCTCGTCACCGACCCGTCGTCATTCGACGTCATCGTGAGCGGTAACATGTTCGGCGACATCCTCTCGGACGAAGGCGCCGTATTGACCGGGTCGCTCGGGCTACTTCCGAGCGCCTCACTTGGAGAGGGGACGCTCGGCGTGTACGAGCCGATCCACGGATCTGCCCCCGACATCGCGGGCAAGGGGATCGCGAACCCCCTCGGAACGATCCTGAGCGCCGCGATGCTTCTTCGACACAGCCTCAACCTCGACGAGGATGCAAAGATAATTGAAGACGCCGTCCAGAAGGTCCTCGATAGTGGCCTTCGGACAGCTGATCTGAGCGGCGGACAGCGTTCGCTCGGCACGACGGAGATGGCAGGCGCAGTCGTTGCAGCCATCGAAGGCGCGTAACGAAAGGAACGCCATGCCCCGCAAACGCGTTAGCCGGTTGTTTGACCTCAAAGAAGACGAGCATGGACGCCAGTACATGGAAGTGTACCTAGACGGCATCACGCTGCTTCGATTGGTGCTGTCCAACAAGGGCACCGCTTTCAGCTACGAAGAGCGGGTCGCACTTCGACTAGGCGGCCTTCTTCCGCCGCAGTACAACACACTCGAACAGCAGATCGATCGCGTCTACGAAGGCTTCGTGCAGGCACCGACCGATATCGACAAGTATCAATACCTGCGGAACGTTCAGGAACGACAAGAGATCCTATTTTACGCCCTGCTCGAGAAACATCTCGAGGAGATGTTGCCCATCGTCTACACGCCGACCGTCGGCGCCGCGGTTCAACAGTTCAGCGCCCTCTACCAGAACCCACGCGGCCTCTCCTTTTCGCCGCTCAACATCGATCGCGCCGATCAAACCCTCAACTGCTACCCGATGGAAGACGTTCGCATGATCGTCGCCACGGACTCGTCGGCCATCCTCGGCATCGGCGACCAAGGATACGGCGGCCTCGCGATTCCGATTGGTAAGATGGCGCTCTACACCGTCGGCGGCGGTGTCAGCCCGTTCCACACGATGCCCGTGGCGCTCGACGTCGGCACGGATCGCATGGACTTGATCAACGACCCCAACTACCTGGGCGTCCGCCAGAAGCGGCTCCGGGGAGACGACTACTACAAATTCCTGGACCAGTTTGTCGACGCTGTCTGGACGCGTTGGCCCGACGCGGTGATCCAATGGGAGGACCTTTCGAAGACCGCTGCGTTCAGCGTGCTCGAACGATACCGAGACCGCGGCCCATCCTTCAACGACGACATTCAAGGCACCGGCGCGGTCGCATTGGCGGGCATTCTCGCAGCGTGTCACCTCCGAAATGAAAGCTTG
>CALJYC010000358.1 GCA_937984275.1 uncultured bacterium
TACGACCCGACGAGAGGACGAATCGAGGAGAAGCTGACATGAAGGTTCGACCAAGCGTCAGAAAAATTTGTGAGAAGTGCAAGATCGTGCGCCGCAAGGGTGTCGTGCGTGTCTTGTGTGACAACCCCCGTCACAAGCAACGGCAAGGATAAGAGCGAAATGGCACGTATCGCAGGCGTCGACCTTCCAGGTCGAAAACACACGGTGATTGCGCTGCAATACATCTACGGGATCGGTCCGCATCACGCGAAGCACATTTGCGAGGCTGCGGGTATCCCGCAGGGCAAGCGTGCTGACGATCTCAACGAGACCGACGTCAAGAGGATCCGCGAATGCATCGACCAGAACTTCAAGGTCGAAGGTGACCTTCGTCGTGAGGTCAACATGCACATCAAGCGGCTCATGGACCTCGGTTGCTACCGCGGGCTGCGTCATCGGCGCGGTCTGCCTTGTCGCGGTCAGCGAACCCACACTAACGCGCGCACCCGTAAGGGACCCAAGCGCGGCCCAATGAGCAGGAAGCGCTAAGATCATGGCGAAGGCGAAAGCAAAGCCCAGCAAGGGCAAGAAGCGTAAGACCAAGAGGGTCGTGACGAGCGGCATCGCTCACATCCAGTCCACCTTCAACAACACGATCGTCACCATCACCGACTTGGGTGGTGAGGTGGTGTCTTGGTCGACCGCAGGCTCGCGTGGCTTCAAGGGCTCGCGTAAGAGCACCCCGTTTGCGGCGCAGCTCGCGGCTGAGGATGCAGCCCGCAAAGCGCAGGACGTAGGCATGAAGACCGTCGCGATTTTCGTGAAGGGTCCCGGCGCAGGCCGCGAGTCGGCACTACGAGCATTTCAGAACGTCGGTATGCGGGTCACCCTGCTTCGCGACGTTACCCCTAGTCCCCACAATGGTTGCCGGCCGCCGAAGCGGCGGCGCGTTTAAAGGCTGCGGAGGCAATTGATGACGAGTCCGACCTTAGTCGCACGCAACTGGCGAGAACTCATTCGCCCAAAGAACGTTCCGGTGGATCAAGATTCGCTGAGCGACACCTACGGCAAGTTCGTGGTGGAGCCGCTCGAGCGTGGTTTTGGCATCACCCTCGGTAACTCGCTGCGCCGCGTGTTGCTGTCCTCGCTTCAGGGGGCTGCAATCACCGCCGTCAAGATCGACGGCGCGCTGCACGAGTTCACCTCGGTTCCGGACGTCGTCGAAGACGTGACCGAGATGGTTCTCAACTTCAAGGAAGTCGTTGTCCGCTCCCATACGGCGCGCACGCAGACTGTTCGTATCGAGAAGGAAGGTCCCGGCGTCGTCACGGCGGGTGACATCCAGGTCAGCGACCAGATCGAGATCCTCAACCCGGATCACAAGATTTGCACCCTGGCCAAGGGCGGCCGTTTTGCCGCAGACCTCACGATCAACGTGGGCCACGGCTACGTTCCCGCTGACCGCAACAAGACCGCGGGCATCCCAATCGGAACGATCGCCATCGACTCGCTCTTCTCGCCGATTCGCAAGGTGAACTACGCGGTCACCAACGCTCGTGTCGGGCAGATCACCGACTACGACAAGCTCACCCTCGAGGTCTGGACCAACGGTGCAGTGAAGCCGGCTGACGCCGTCGCCTACGCCGCCAAGATCCTCAAGGACCAGCTCACGATCTTCATCAACTTTGAAGAGCACGATGAGCCCGTCGAAGAGTTGAGCTCGGAGGAGCCGCTCAACGAGAACCTGTTCCGCTCGGTCGACGAGCTCGAGCTCTCGGTTCGTTCGGCCAACTGCCTCCAGAACGCCAACATCAAGCTGATTGGCGAGCTGGTGCAGAAGAGCGAGGGCGAGATGCTCAAGACGAAGAACTTTGGGCGCAAATCGCTCAAGGAAATCAAGGAAATCCTGGCTGACATGGGTCTTTCGCTTGGCATGCAGATCGACAACTGGTCGCAGATGCTCGAGCGCTGGAAGACGCAGCAGGCCACTCAGTAACGTTTTTGGAATGGGTCGCGGGTAGGTCGTCATGAGGCATCAAAAGGCAGGTAGAAAGTTCGGTCGTAACACCAGCCATCGCCGAGCCATGTTCAGGAACATGGCGGGCAATCTGGTTTTGCACGAGCAGATCAAGACGACGGACGCGAAGGCGAAGGAGCTTAGGCGCATCGCTGAGCGCCTGCTGACGAAGGCCATTCGCCTCGGCGACGACCTCACGGTCGACGTGGCCAAGATCAAGGACGAGACGGAGCGCGAACGCATCCTCTCTGCGCGTCTTCACGCCCGCCGCCAGGTCGCCCGCTTCCTCCCGAGGCAGCTCGCGAAGACCAACCCCGACGGCACCGTCGAAGAGGTGGACCTCATCCACAAGCTCTTCACCGACCTCGCCCCGCGATACCTGCAGCGGGCCAAAGAGAACAAGGGCGGCGGCTACACCCGGATCATCAAAGTGAATCATCGGCGAGGAGATAACGCGCCGATGTCCTTGATCGAATTTCTGGACTAGCCGAGGCCGAAAGGCCGGCACCGGCCCCGATCTTGGACCCTTCTTCAGGGACGTAGCAACTACGCTGCGTCGCCACGGACAATTGCGTATGGATCAAAAGGCTCTTTTGGGCGTACCGTCCTATGTCCTACGATGGGCGGTGGGCGCTCGTCGTTGCAAAGGAGCATGACAATGGCTGATGCAGCAATTGTAATTCGATGGGATCGCGTGGTACCGGGACGCGAGCAGGAGGCCCTTTCACTCTTTGGCCAGTCCTTGGAGTACTACGGCACCTTGCAAAGCGAGGGCGCGATCGAGAACTTCGAGCCAGTTCTCCTCGACCCGACGGGCAGTGACCTCAACGGGATCATTCTTCTTCGCGGAAGCGCTGATCAACTCAACGCGGTCAGGCGCGAAGACCGATTCATCGATATCACGATGCGCGCGGCGCACACCTGCGAAGGCTTCGGCGTGATCAATGCCCACCTCGAAGGTGGGCTCCAAGCGCGAATGGCGAAGTGGGCGCAGATCATCAACAAGTAGCTCCGCCGCACCCCGGGGACTTACGCCGCAACAACCGGTAGCTTGGCTGTCTTCACGGCGCCCGGCTCGACGTAGAACTGCTTGCAGTATCGTCGGTACTCCGCGATCGGGCCGTCGCCTTCGGCGAGGATCGGCTTTTCGACGTAGCGTTTGGCTTCCCAGATCGGAGCGTCCTGGCCCACTTCTCGATTGAGGCCCCAGGAGGCCGCCTCACGGAGGAGATTCGTCACCGGTCGTGGGCCCCAGTGCTTCACGGAGGCAGCGGTACGCAAGATGATCTTGCCGCGCTCGATGGGGCTCGACAGGACCAGCAAATTGATCTCGATGCCAAAGCGCTCGACGTTCACGCGGACGAGGGAGTACCCAAGTCCGTGAACCTCGACGTTGAACTTGGCGACGAAGTGGATCTTTTCACCGAGGGGGTACCGGATTCCGTAGGCACCCTTCAGCAGATGGCGGTCGACCTCGAGGTCTTCCTCGGTCCAAGCGCCGCCGAAGCCGTGGACCTCCACGAAGTGTCCGATGTCGACGCTGTTTTCGCTCGTCTCCTGTGGATGGCTGTTGAGCGTCATCGCGCGAGTGTTGAAGGGCGTCCAACCCTCGGCGGGGCCCGGCAAGACCGGAACCTCCCAGTCGGGCTGCTGTCCTTCGGGATGGTACCAGGCGAAGATGTAACCGTTGTGCTCGCGAATTGGCCAGGTGCCGAGCTTAGCCTTACGGGGAACCGCCTTGCCGTACCCGGTGCGGACGCAGCGGCCATCACCGCCGAACTCGAAGCCGTGGAACGCGCAGCGGAGGTTCTCGCCTTGCACCTTCCCCGAGCCGAGGTGCGCACCCATGTGCGGGCAATAGGCATCGGTCAGCCGAGCCTCGCCCGACTCGGTTCGGTAGAGAATCAGCTCTTCGCCGAAGTACTTCACTGGCAAGACCTGGCCCGCGCGAAGCTCTCCGGAAGTGGCGACTGTGAACCAGCCGACGGGAATGCCCGGGAAACGGTAATTCTCGACCAAAGTTACTCTCCTACGTGAGGGGGCAGGGCCCCCTTTCTCGTCGGGGAATGTAGGCCCATCGCTGCTCGGGGACCGAAAAACCGGGTGAACGGTACTCAGGCGGGGGTGAACGGTAATCGATCCGAGGCGAACGGTTTCGCTGAGCACCTTTTCCTCGAAAAAGCCCGCTTTTCCGTGGATATTCTATCCTTCCCCGCCTCCGCCAGTCTCTTTACAAGACCCACGAAGACGATATTAACGCCCCTGTGATTGCTCAATTGCTAGGTCTGCCGGACACCCCCGGCGTCATGTTCCTCGTCTTCGCGGGCGGCGGGATGCTGTACTTCTTCCTGATCGCGTCGATCGCGTACTACGTCTACTTCAAGAAGTTCCGAGCACACTTCCATCCCACCTACGAGCTCGATCGTAAAGAGATGAAGTCGGCCATCAAGTGGGTGGTCATCGGGATCGTCGGCAATGGCGCCCTGATGCTCCCGATCCACATGCTGATCGCGAACGACTACTCAAAGATGTACTACGACGTCAGCGAGCACGGCTGGGGTTGGATGCTCGCGCAGGTCGTCGTCCTGCTGCTCTTCACCGAGACGCTCATCTATTGGACCCACTACGCCTTTCACCGAGTGCCTTGGCTGTGGAAACACGTTCACGAGCGCCATCACAAGTACAAGGTGCCTACGCCTTACTCCTCGTTGTCTTTCAATCCGATGGACTCGTTTCTGCAGGCCGTTCCACATCATATCGCGGCCTTCTTCTTCCCGGTTCACGCTGGAATCTATGTCGCCTCGGTGACGTTCGTGACGCTGTGGGCAGTCTGCATCCACGATCGCGTGAGCTTCTTCCGGTGGCCGTGGCTCAACTACACCGACCACCACACGCTCCATCACTGGTACAGCGACTTCAATCTCGGCCAGTACTTCACCTTCTGGGATCGCCTGGTCGGCACCTACCGAAGTCCGACCGTCGACTATGAAGACGTACCGGAGGGGATCATCTACCGGCCTAAGAGCGTAGCTCCGCCTTCAACGGCTCCCACCGCGCTCGGCGGGCGCTCGGCCAACCCCGCCTGAAGTCCGCGACCGTCAACGGGTGATTCTGAAGTCGGTGTATTCGCCGGTGTAACTTCGCCAGCGCACGTCAACGGCGTCGACGCGTGCGGTGGAGGGGCCGGCGTACGA
>CALJYC010000359.1 GCA_937984275.1 uncultured bacterium
TTGCTCCGTGCCCGCGCGATCGAACAACAGTGTTACGTGCTGGCGGCCGCGCAAACGGGCCACCACTACGCGGAGCGCCGTTCCTACGGCCACGCGCTGATCGCCGACCCCTGGGGCACCGTCGTCGCGCAGTGCGGCCAAGGCGAGGGTGTTGCTGTTGCACCGATCGACCCGGCTTTCGTCGACAAGGTCCGTCGTGCGGTGCCGAGCCTCGAGCATCGTCGCATCCGCTAGGCTCCGCTCAGGAGGGGAACCAAGGCATCAAACGGCTCGTCGTTCGTTGGTAGTCCGCATATGCGGGGTACTTCCGCGCGGAGAGCTTCTCCGTGAGGCCCGTCGACGCCTGGAACAGCAGCGTGAGTAGAACGGCGCCCGTGATCGTCCAGTTGAACCATCCTGCGCCAGCCGCGATTGAAAAGACGTAATACGTCCACCACATCGCCTGTTCGCAAAAGAAATTCGGGTGACGCGAATACCGGAAGAGCCCCGTCGTGATGAAGTCGGCGTCGGGAGTCTCCCCACGCGCGATGGCCGCGTACTTCGCGGTCTGGAACTTCCACTGCTGTTCATCCGCAACGGTTTCTCCGATGAAGAACACGACGAACGCGACGGCAGCGGCGTAGTCGAGTGCGTTGAGCGGCGTCCCCATGAAACGATAGGCGGCATAGGAAGGCACGACGATCAGCAGGAGAAGATAGTTCTGAAAGGGTGCTAGGAACGTCGCGTTGAGCACCTGGAACCAGAACGGACCGATCTTCCCTTGAATCTCTTCCCACCGATAGTCCTCGCCGCCGGGTTTGTAGCCGCCCTTGCGCGCGAAGTTGTAGGTCAGCCGCACGCCCCAAAGCACGGTGAGCGCCGCCATCAGATTGAGTCGCGGATCGTCAAACCCGACATACCCGGCGAAGTGCACCGAGAACAGCGCCGGCGTGATCGACCACAATCGATCGACCCAAGAGTACTCTTTGGTGATGAGCGACAGCACCCAGCACAGAAGAGCGAGCCCTCCCGCCACCCAAAGCGCGGTCGTCAGCGGGTCAGTGGTTCTGTAAAGCTCCAGCAACTGCATCCGTTCAAGTCCTCCAACCTAAAAAGGGGTCAGACCCCTTTTCGAAAGGGTTAACCCTTCTAAAAAGGGGTCTGACCCCTTTTTCATCCTTCGTACAAGACGTCTAGGTAGCGTTCGAGGAGGTCGGTTACGACGCCTTGGACGGGGACCGTGTTGGCCATGCCGTATACCGGGGCCATGCCGCCTTCTTCGTTGGGGTGGGCTTTGGTGTGCTCGACGGCGGCGCGTAGATCGTCGAGGAAACGTTCGGCGACTCCTTCCTGGGTGTGCCGGAGGGTGACCGCGAGGTGCACGCTTGGTGGCTTGTGCAAGCCGTTGAGGTTCCAGCTGCGCTTCGTCATGAAGTCCATGACGCGATAGATATCGAGGTCGTCGGAGCCGAATGCGATGACCCACAGGGGGTCGCCAAGGACTTTGAGCTCTGGGATTGCGCGGATGCCGTCGCGGATCTTCCCACCGGTCCCGAGGATACGCCGGCTCGCATCGAGATACCCGTTCTCTCCCATCGAGATCATCGCCGCCCAACACGCCGCGCTGAGCGCTCCCGGACGACTCCCAGCGAACGTGGGCGAGAAGTAGAGCCCGCCCGGCCAGTCCGCGACTTTGTAGTACTGGTAGTGCCGCAGGTCGTAGTCGCGATAGAGCACCACGCTCGTGCCCTTTGCGGCGTATCCGTACTTGTGAGTGTCCGCAGACATCGAGGTCACCCCTGGCAACCGAAAGTCGAAGGCCGGAATGTCGTACCCAAGCCTTTCGGCCCACGGCAGGATGAAACCTCCTAGGCATGCATCGGTGTGGAAGCCGATGCCACGCTTGCGGGCGAGCTCTGATAGCTCTTCGATCGGGTCGATCACGCCATGCGGGAATGAAATCGCCGACCCCACGACACAAATGGTGTGTCGATTGATCGCCTTCTTGGTCGCGGTCACATCGGCGCGGCAATCCGGGCCTACCGGCACCTTCACCAGCTTGATGCCGAAGTATTGGGCCGACTTGTCGAAGGCCGCATGCGCGGTGGTCGGCACCACGAGCTCCGGAGAAGTGATCCCCTTGGTATCGCGCGCCCAATCACGGTACGAGCGCATCGCGAGTAGGATGCTCTCGGTGCCGCCACTCGACACAGACCCACATACCTGCGCGTCCGCCGCACGCTGTGCACCGAGCATGTTCGCCGTCATCGAGACGATTTCCGCTTCGTACTTTGCGATGCTCGGCCACAGGTCGGAGTGCAGTGGATTCGTCTGAGACGTGATCGCGTACGCTTCGTTGAGGAACGCGATGTGCTCTGGGTCACCGTGGTAGACCGCTCCCGACACGTAGCCGTCTTCCCAGCGCTCGGTCTCCCGCCGTCCGAGCTCCCGGATCTCCGTCAGAACGTCCGCGCGAGCTTTCCCCTCGGCGGGAAGGATGGCATGACTCTCGACCTCGCCCGCGTAGGGCTTCGCCGACTTGCGGAGCTCCTCCATGATCGGCGCGTACTCTGCTTCGAGCCTCTCCTTGACGATCGGCAAACGCTTCGCGTAGCGGTAGATGCGTGCCACCAGAGGCTCCAGCGGCCCTAGACGCACGTTGGCAAGGTCCTTGATGTCCATGGGCTCTGCGTACCTCACCGCGGCGGAATCGGCTAGCGCCGCTCGGCGCCGCTATTTGTTGAGCCGGTTGTACATGGCCTCGTTGTTCTTCCGGATTTCCAAGAAGGCCTTGAATAGCTCGTCGTAGATCGACTGATGGTCTTGGTTGGGCATGTAGCGCTTTTCGATCGGGA
>CALJYC010000360.1 GCA_937984275.1 uncultured bacterium
GCGTGTCGATGATGAACGAGACGTCCGGCACACGTTTTTCTGCGGGCATGTCGTCGCTCTGGTCAGTCGCGGTGTTTCCGGTGTGCTCCGGGGACGCGACGATGAAGCCGTGGCTCGCTAGGGCTTCCATCAGTTGGGTGGACTGCGTGTTGATGCCACCAAAGCCGTGAGAGAAGACCAGGAATGCCCGCGCTTCCTCGGACGATACTGGAAGGTCATCGACGGCGACTTCCGAGGGGAGCGTGAAGACGGATGCCAGGGGGTATTCGGTTCGTGGCTCGGTCGCCGCGTCAGCCTCATCGACCGGATACCAGACGTCGACGAGGAGCTGGCGATCGTCACGCGCCGCGTCCACCGCGGTGAACGTCGTATGCCCGACCGCGTAAGGGCCAAGCTCATCCGGTGCCTCCACGACCGCTCCGCGATCTGAGCCGCCTGAGCCGCCTGACCCGGGGTTGTCACTGCTGCTGCCGCATGAGGCGACCAGTACTGCCGTGGCGAGCCATACAGCGAATCTAGTGATCTTAAGACAACTCATTAGCGTTCCTTCCAAGCAAGCAGACACCAACGTCGCTAGCATACTGGGTCGTCTGCGTCAGCGCGACCGCACGGTTCGTTCGACCCTGAAAAGGCGGCGCAATCGCTGCGGGTTGATGGTATACGTGGGGCCGCTTCCTAGGAGATGAAATGACCACCTCGAGCAACGGCCTGCCACTCAGCCAACGGAAGAAAGACATTTTCTTCGTTGCCTGCTTTTCGTTCTTCGCGTTTTCTTCCTTTTTCTCGGATTCCTGGCATGCGCTCGGTCTCCTCGAGGGGGACGCCTTCTGGTCTCGTGCGAACCGCTGGTACGGCGAGATCGCGCAGGACCATTTCTTCTTGGCCGATCATCCGTATGTGCGGGTCAACACCGGAATTTCCGGGATGATCTACGGGCCGTTCTATCTCTTGCTCGTCTACTCGTTCATCAAAGGGAAGAACTGGATTCGCCCAATGGCGCTTGTCTACGTCGGTGCGATGTTGCACGGCTGCACCGAGTTCTTCATCTACGAATACTGGATTGGGCCTCCGCCCGGTAACCCGTTCATCTTCTGGGCGTTCAACGGGCCGTACTGGGTGGTTCCGTTCATGCTGGGCGTCCGCATGTGGAAGCCCGATCCGTTCGGGATTGCGCCAGCCTGACGCTCTAGCCTTCGAAGCTCAGCGGACGAGCCCAGGCTTTGCGCAAGACCGCCTTGGCGTCTGCTTCGATATTTTCGCCGTGGGAGAGGATGATGCGGTCGAAGTCCCACTCCAGGATGCGTTCGAGGGAACGCTTCGCGGCACGTTTGTCTTTCCACCCCATTTGGTATTCTGGCGCGGGTTTGGGATTATCCCACATGTGAAAGACGATTTTCCACCAGAGCTTGAACTGCCAACTGACTGCGCCGGACTTCTCTCCGATGTTTTCGAGCAGGTCGGTCAGGATCAGCGTCTTCGAAGGCCTGTGGAAGAACGCCACCTCCCAGATGAATCGGTTTCCGCGGACCAACACTTGGTCGATCTCCTCCGCCCAGACTTTGGGCGCATGGTCGGACAGGAACCAATCGAACTCCAGGTCGGGTTGCTTGCGCTCCACTCCCGGGCAGATCCAAACGGTGGCTTCGGGGAACTGCTCCTGCCACGCCGCGACGTAGAAGTAGTGATAGCTCCCAGGCGCGATCAGGTGCGCGACGGGCCCGATGTTGCGGATGCTGTCGATGAGCCCCTCATCGATCGGCGACGGCGAGTGAATTGCTAACTCGCCGTTCGACAAGCGAATTACCGTGGTTCGGGCGAAGAAGTCCAAGCCAGCGTAGTGAATGGGGTACGTCGTGAGCCAAATGCGATTCGGCACTAGCTCTTCGAGCGAGGGATCTGGAGATGACATCGCGACTCCTTGGTTTCGAAGCGTTCAGCCTTCGTCTTTGTGATGCGCCTCGCGGAGGCGCGACTCGGCTGCGCGCCGTTGGCTTTCGGCGGCGTCACTGAGCTGCATGGCGCCCTTTAGGTTCTCGATGAGCTCGGCTTGGTCTCGAAGGCTTTGGTTCAAGTGATTGGTGACGACATCGACGCTGACGACTGCGATGCCGCAGAACACTGCAAAGATCGTGGCGACGCGTATCCAGTTCATGAAACCGGCCGGGTCGTAGAAGGTGGTCGTTTCGACCACCATGAGACCGGCCGACAGCACGGCCCCCACGGCCAGCAACGTGACCAGGTTCAGGCACAGCACGATCAACGTGACCCGGCGCTGAAACAGCACGGAGGCAAGCACGCTCTGACAGGCCAGGATCAGAACAGGTGCCGCGAGGTAGCCCGCCATGAGCAACGACCAGACGCCCACGACGTAGAGAAGGCCGAGGAAACCAAGGGCTCGAGCCCGGTAGGGCAAACGTTTGGCAAAGAGCAGGATGACGAATCCGCCGTACAGCACAACCGTCCCGCCCGCGATTCTCCATGCCTCGAGGTTGATGGCATCGAGCAGCGTTCGCGCGAACGCCACTCCACCCACCACGACGGCAACGAGCAACGAGGAACGGAGCACCTGTTCGCGAAGACTCTTGGCTTCGCGCAAGACGTCTCTTTGGGTTGAGGTCACTCTGTTTACAGCCACCGCCGGGGATACTACCCCGTGGGCAGACGCAGCTCCAGGTCGCGGTGGAGAGCTCGCTCAGGCCACGTCTCCGGGCTAGGAAACGCCATGGCCCACATCGACATCTTCAATGGGGATGCAGACGGCATCTGCGCGCTCACTCAACTTCGCAGTGCCGATCCGCTGGAGAGCCGGCTCATCACGGGTGTTAAGCGTGACATCGCGTTGGTCGCGAAGGCCGAGGTCGCAGCGGGCGATCAAATCACGGCCCTCGACATCAGCTTCGACAAGAACCGCGAGGGTGTGTTGAAGGCACTAAAGGCGGGCGCGGAGATTTTCTACGTCGACCACCACTTTGCCGGCGAGATTCCCGAGAGCGACAAGCTCACGACGATCATCGACACCGACCCCAACGTGTGCACGAGTCTCCTCGTCAACGGGTATCTGAAAGGTACACACGTCGAGTGGGCGGTGACCGGCGCTTTCGGTGACAACCTCAAGGCAAGCGCGCGCACGATCGCCGCGCCACTTGGTTTGTCGGAAGAGCAGCTAACGCTGCTCGAAAACCTCGGCGTTTACATGAACTACAACGGGTACGGGTCGTCTCTCGAGGATCTGCATTTCGCACCCGCCGAGCTGTTCGAGCTCGTGCGTCCGTATGCGACTCCTTTTGCGTTCGTCGAGGAGGCGCGGGAGACGTTTGAGAAGCTCGAGACAGGCTACCGACAAGACATGGCCTCGGCTACCGCAGTGAAGCCGACGCGCGAATCCCACAAGACCGCGGTCTTCATCCTGCCCAACGAGACGTGGGCACGCCGGGTCTCAGGCGTTTACAGCAACGACCTCGCCAACGCCTCCCCGGCCCGAGCCCATGCCGTGCTCACGGAGCGCCCTGACGGCACGTACCTCGTCAGCGTGCGCGCGCCCCTCGACGACAAGCAGGGCGCTGACGAGCTCTGCCGGCAGTTCCCGACGGGTGGCGGGCGCGCGGCTGCAGCCGGCATCAATGCGCTCCCAGGCGATCAGTTGGATGCCTTCATCGACGCATTTGCAGCTTCGTACGACTAGCGAGGGCGGCGCGCGGAATCCACGCCAACCGGACCCTCGGAAACGTTTGGCACTCCGCTCTGTGACGGACCGAAGATTACAAAGAGTTAAGTTGCGGAGCCGGAGGCGTAAGTTTACAATCTGTAAACGATGACCTTGCCGTCCGACGCCCAAGAAGAGCTGCCCCCACTGAAGCCGATGCCGCGCCACAAAGGGCACTGGCTCTGGGGGGGAACGTTCGATTTCCAGCGGAATCCGGCGGAGTTCTTGCTCGACGCGCACGAGAAGTACGGGGACGTGTTCGTGACCCGCGTGTTGACCGGGCAATCGTACTTCATTCGTGACCCGGACGTCGTGAATGCGATCAACGTTACGCACGCCAAGCACATCTTCAAGCCCAAGGTGGTGAAGCAGATGTGGAAGCCGTTCCTCGGAAACGGGCTCGTGCCGAACGATGGCGAGTCCTGGAAGCGGCAGCACAAGTTGATCATGCCGGGGTTTCACAAGACGCGCGTCGATGCCTACGCGCCGACGATGGTCGACTACACGCACGACATGATTCGTGGCTGGAAAGATGGGGAGCAACGCGACTTCCGAGATGAGATGGTGGAGCTCACGCTGCGCATCGTCGCGAAGACGCTGTTCGATACGGACCTCGCGCACGATTCCGAAACGGTGCACCAGGCGATGCAAAACATCATGGAGGCGCTGATCGACCACGCGCAAACTCCAATTCCGGCACCGCGATGGTGGCCTTCGGAGCGCAATAGGCGGATGGTTCGGGCACTCGACTCGATGGATGGCGTCATCGAGCGGCTCGTAGCTGCCCGTCGCAAGCAGCGGAAGGACCGCGGCGATCTGATGTCGCACATCGTATTCGCCACCGATGAACAAGGCAGCATGTCCGACCAGCAGATGCGCGACGAGCTGATGACGCTCATCTTTGCCGGCCACGAGACCACGGCCCACACGCTCACCTGGGCGTGGTATCTGTTGGCTAGCAATCGAGACAAGGTTGCGAAGGCGCAAGCAGAGATCGACCAGACCATCGGCGACAGGCCCATCGGCGTTGATGACCTGCGCGAGCTGCCCTACCTCGAGATGTGCCTGAAGGAATCGCTTCGCCGTCTTCCCGCGGTGTGGATCTACGCGCGCGAGGCACAGATGGATCTGCGTCTTGGTGATTACTTCTTTCCGAAGGGCGCGATCCTCGCGGTCAGCCCGCTCGCCACGGGGCGCAACGCCAAGTACTTCGACAACCCGCTGGAGTACCGGCCCGAGCGCTGGACGCGTGAGTTCGAGCGCCAGCTTCCGAAAGGGGCGTACATTCCGTTTGCGGCGGGGCCTCGGGTTTGCCTCGGCAAGCAGTTCGCGATGATGGAGATGCGCATCGTCCTCGGTACGCTGATTCAGAACGTGGACGTCAACCTCCTCGAAGGCTTCGAGCCGGACATCGTCCCCCCGATATCGATGAATCCTGGCGAGCGCGGCATGCAGAGGAAGGTGCGTTTCCGCGATGGGGCGCCGGTCTTGGCGGGCGATCGCGACCGAACGCAAGGGATTTCAAGCACGCACGCAGCTTGAGCGCTCACTGAAATCATTGCGTTTTTCGCTGCGCGACAACGGTATTATTAGAAAATTGCAGCGCTAAGCCTTGACGCAGTGCGTCGATATGCCCAAGATGGTGCGCATAGGGACCGCGGGAAGTCTGCCCCAGCAAGTCGACCGCGGGACCGGATTAGGGGTTTCCCATGGATACTGCACTTCTCGTCGTCATCATGTCTATCGTCGCGCTTCACGTCGCCGCCCTTGCGGGTGGGGGTTTGGTGCTGGGCATCATGCGCCTGCTCGGGCGCGGACCGGCTAGCGTCAATGGGGCTGAGGGCCGAGAGTCGATCCACTGAATCGACCCCGTCGCCGCCGCGTGGCTTAGGTCAGCACCAGGAGGCTTGGTGCCCGGGCTGCTCTAGGAGCTCGCGCAGATTGGCCGACACGACCCGATAACCCACGTTGCCGTAGAGCTTCTGCCTGCCTTGGTTGAGGTAGTAGGTTGGGCTGCCTTCGATCTTGTTTTCGTCACGCAGCTCGATGTCGCGGCATACCTCTGCCATCGCCTCACCGGATTTCAGCTTTGCCTCGATCGCATCGGTGGGTACTCCCGTTTGATCGAGCACGTCGAGGAGCACGTCGCGGTTTGAGATATCGCGTGCATGCTCGAAGAATGCCGAACGAATCTGCCAGGTCGCCTCCTCGAACAGAGTGCGTCCATCGAGGTCATCGCGGCGTGTTGCGTCGACGATCCCTTCGTTGACCAGTAGTCGTGTGGCGCACAGCATTTCGTGCGCGGCCGAGGACGTCGTCGGCACAACGTCGCTCCAGACGCCGTCATGCACCGAGACGTGGGGGAAATCCTCGGCGACCTTGCGCACGTGCTCCCCGAAGCCAGCGTATCCGCCGCGGTCTTTGCGGCCCTCGGCGATGCGATGGCGGGTGGAGCCGAAGATGGGGATGAATCGGTATTCGAGCTCGACCGACGAGCCGAATTCCTTACGTACCTCGTCCAGCCGAACCTCGGCCACGTAGGCCCAAATACACAAGACGTCGGACACATACGAAATGTGGAGGGTCATTCGAACACCACGTATGCGATGCCTGCAATGAATAGAAGCGCGAACACGACCAGCCACTGGCGCCAGATGTCGCTTTGCAGTGCGGAATCATCGGCGGGCTCCACGGCTTCGGTTCGGCTGCACTTCGGACAGCGTGGATCGTGGCTTGTTTCTTCGGGGACGAACTCGTGGTCGCAATCCGCGCAGATGTAGCTTGCCGACATCGCGCTCACCACTGTCGGATGCCGCCCAAATCGTGGACGCTCGCGAAACCGTTGCTTTCGAGCAATCGTTTTGCCATCGCACTGCGGCTGCCGCTTTGGCAGTAGACGACGATTTCGCCGCTCTTGTCGCCGAGCTCATCCATCCGGCCAACGAGCTCCTGGACCGGGATGCTGATGGCGCCGTCGATGTGTCCGCCAGCGAACTCTCCCGGGCTACGGACATCGAGAAGCAACGCACCCTTTGCGACGAGGTCGCGGGCGTCTCTTCCCGAGATTCGTACCGCGGAGAAACGCATGTAGAGCACGGCCGCCGCGATGATGACCAAGACGACTACGAAGAGCTTCGAGAGCATGGGCCCAAGGATAGTCGCGCCCCGCCGGCGCGCCACAAGCCGCACGCAAAGGCGGCATCCGGGCGAAAAGCGCGCTAGACCTGCGGCATGAGCGAGCCGAAGGGCAAGGCCGAGGGCCAAGAGAACGCGCCGAACTTCATTCACGACCTCGTCGAAGCGGACGTCCGTGACGGGAAGCACGGCGGTCAGGTCGTGACGCGGTTTCCACCCGAGCCGAATGGCTATCTGCACATCGGGCATGCCAAGTCGATCTGTTTGAACTTCACCACCGCGGAGCTCTCCGATCAGGGGCGCTGCCATCTTCGCTTCGACGACACGAATCCGGAGGCGGAGGACACCGAATACGTCGAGTCGATTCGCGAAGACGTGCGGTGGCTCGGGTTCGATTGGGGGAGCCACGAGTACTTCGCGTCGGACTACTTCGAGCGGCTCTACGATTGCGCGGTGGACTTGGTCAAGCGCGGGTTTGCGTACGTCGATAGCCAGAGCCTCGAAGAGATCCGCGGGGGCAGGGGCGACTTCTACAAGCCCGGGGTCAACAGCCCGTTTCGCGATCGCAGCGTGGAGGAAAGCTTGGACCTGCTCGGGCGGATGCGGGCTGGCGAGTTCGACGAAGGTGCGCACGTGTTGCGCGCAAAAATCGACATGGCGTCCAAGGACGTGAACCTGCGCGACCCGCTGATGTATCGCATTCGCAAGGTCACTCATCACCGGACGGGCGACGACTGGTGCATCTACCCGATGTACGACTACGCACATCCGATGTCGGATGCGTTTGAAGGAATCACCCATTCCGTCTGCACGTTGGAGTTCGCGCACCACAATCCCCTCTATCAGTGGTTCGTTTCGCACTTCGATTTCGACCCGATGCCTTGGCAGTACGAGTTCGCGCGCTTGAACCTGACCTACACGGTCATGAGCAAACGCCTTCTCAAGCGGCTCGTCGAGGAAGGGCGTGTGAGCGGCTGGGATGACCCTCGGATGCCGACAGTGGCGGGGATGCGTCGCCGCGGCTACACGCCCGCCGCGATTCGCCGATTTGCTGAGCGCATCGGAGTGTCCCGGCGCGACAGCGTCGTCGATGTGGGGCTTCTCGAGCACGCGCTCCGAGAAGATCTCAACGCCACCTCGCCGCGTACCATGGCCGTGCTGCGACCCTTGAAGGTGGTGATCGAGAACTTCCCGGAAGGCGAAGAGGTCGACCTCGACGCGCCATTCAGCCCAAACGACGAGAGCTTCGGCTCGCGAAAGCTTCACCTCACGCGCGAGGTCTTCATCGAACGCGACGACTTCATGGAAGAGCCGGCGAAGAAGTGGTTTCGTCTGGCGCCAGGCAAAGAAGTGCGCCTGCGTTACGGCGCGCTGATCACCTGCAATGAGATGGTCAAAGACGACGCGGGCAACGTCACCGAGCTCCGTTGCACCTGGGACCCCGAGTCCAAAGGCGGCAACGCGCCCGACGGTCGCAAAGTGCGTGGCACGATCCACTGGGTCAGCGCAAAGCACGCCGTCAACGCCGAGGTGCGCCTCTACGACCGCCTTTTCAACGACGAGAACCCGCTCGACGAAGCGCACGAGGGCGACTTCACGGATCGCATCAACCCCGCGTCCCTCGAAGTACTGCAAGACGCAAAGCTCGAACCCAACCTAGCCGCTCGAGGCCCCGGCGAACGCGTCCAGTTCGAGCGCCTAGGCTATTTCATCGTCGACCCCGACAGCACCCGAGACCGCCCCGTCTACAACCGCACCATCCAACTAAAAGACTCCTGGACCAAACAAGCCAA
>CALJYC010000361.1 GCA_937984275.1 uncultured bacterium
ACGTAGGCCATCTACTTCCACTTGATGGAGCAGCCCATCGAAGGGACGTGCTCGAACTCGACTGCGCGCCCCTCTAAGGCGGCGTCGAGAACAGAGCGGAGGTCGCGGCGGGTGACCTGATCGGGTTCCTGCCAGTTGTCATCGATGCGGCCGTTGTAGACGAGCTTGCGTTCGCGATCGAAAACAAAGACGTCAGGCGTGCACGCTGCATCGTACGCGCGCGCAACCTCTTGACTCTCGTCGTAGAGGTATGGGAAGTTGAAACCCTTGTCGGCCGCCCTCTCCTTCATCTTGTCGAACGAGTCGTCGGGGTACTTCTCAGCATCGTTGGGGCTGATGGCCACCAGCCGGACGCCCCGGCTCTCATAATCGGCTTGAATTTCGAGCAGCCGATCCTCGCTAGCGATGGCGTAGGGGCAGTGGTTGCAGGTGAACACCACGACCAGCAGCTGGGCGTCGGTAAACGAGTCCAGGGACCACGCGTTGCCGTCCACGCCGGGCAGCGAAAACGGAGGCGCGGGGTTGCCGATCGGCATGCCTTTGGAGTGCATCAAAGCCATGGCTACCCTGTAGTGCCGGCCGCCAGCTCATGCCAGCAGACGGGGACGGGCATGCTAGATTCGAGATGAGGATGTCGGAGGGGGAGCGGAATCACGATCCGTTGATCGGTGCGACTCTAGGGGGGCTCTATCACGTAGAGCGCCTGCTCGGAGTTGGCGGCATGGGCCGGGTCTATGAAGCCACCCATACGCACCTCGGGAAGGCCTTCGCGGTCAAGGTGTTGCCCGAGGGCCGCGCCGACAAACCCGACGCCACCGAGCGCTTCCTCCGGGAGGCGAAGTCCGCCACCAAGATCGAGCACGACCACATCGTGAAGATCGTCAACTTCGACAGCGATGACGAACACCGCTTGTTCATCGTGATGGAGCTACTGGAGGGCGAGAATCTCGCCGACCGGCTCGACCGGGGCGCCCTACCCGTCGACCAAGCGATCGAGATCGCCAAACAAACCGGCGATGCGCTGCAAGCGGCTCACGACGCAGGGATCGTGCACCGCGACCTCAAGCCCGAGAACATTTTCATCACGCAGAAGCACGGCCGAGATTTCGTGAAGGTTCTCGACTTTGGAATCTCGAAGATCAAGAACCCGGAGCACGGCGATCCGAAGCTCACCGCAACAGACCAAATTGTCGGGACGCCACTCTACATCTCGCCCGAGCTCGCGCGCGGAATCTCGGTGGTGGACCACCGAACGGACATCTACGCGCTCGGCGTGATCATGTACGAGATGATCACCGGGTCGCCTCCGTTTACCGGACAGAACCACTTTCAGCTGCTGTACAAACACGGCAACGAGGCGCCCGACCCACCATCGCAGCGAAGCAAGAAGGTCAGCATTCCCCCACACGTCGAGTCAGCGGTGTTGTGCGCGCTCGAGAAAGACCCGGACGATCGCTTCGACAACATGAGTGACTTCTGTGCGGCGCTCGAGGGGCCGACGGTTCCGCGCAGGGCGCGGACGTGGGGGGTTCCGTTACTTGCTGCAGCGATCGTGGCCGGCGTCGCGTTCGTCCTGTGGCCGGCGACCGCACCGCAAGAGGCTCCGGAGCAACAGATCCCCGTGCCGCCCCCTGTGACAGAAAAGTCCGACGACCCCGCAGAATCTTCACAAACGGAGCCACCCATCGAGCTCGTGAAGATCGAGCTCAACTCGCGGCCAGGTAGAGCGTTCGTCGCACTAAACGGGGACAAAATGGGTCGAACACCGCTCACGCTGGAGCTGGAGCCCGGGGTGGAGGCGACGGTACGGTTTTCGCTTCAGGGATACCGCGCGCAAGAGCATCGCCTCGTTCCGACCGAGGACGACACCCTCGCGGTGCGCCTCCAGAAGAAATCCCGTCCCAAGCCACCTCCGATTAAGACAGACTTCTAGATAGTGCCTACTCGTCTCCCGATCGTGCTCGTCGCCCTTGTCGGCCTGGCGAGCCCTTCCGTCTCGGCTGCCCAGGGCACGTCCGAGAACGCGGAGGCGCGCGTCTACTTCCAAGAGGGGAATCGGCTCTACGAGCAGGCCAGCGGTGCACGCGGCACGCAACGAACGACACTTCTTCAGCGCTCGCTCGAAGCGTACGTCGACAGCCTCCGCATCGTGCGGAGCCGCAACGCACTCTTCAACGCGGCGATCGTGCTTGGCGAGCTCGGACGCAATGACGAATCGTTCAACTACTTTGGCGAGTACCTGCGCATCGGGGAGCTGCCAGCCGCGGACCGTGAAGACGCGACGCGCCGGCGCGATGCGCTTCGAAGCGAGGTCGCGGTTCTTCAGGTGAAGACCGAGCCCGAGGGTGCGTTACTTTGGGTCGATCGCAAGGATCTGGCTCCACGCGGCGAGACCCCAATCGAGATCGCGTTGCCGCCGGGGGAGCACCGCACGTTCATCGAAAAGGACGGATACATCTCGGACGAGCGGATGCAGACAGCCGTTCGAGGCGAAACCGTCGTCCTGAAGCTCTCGATGTTGCCTATTCCGGTCGCGCCGGAGCCAGAACCGGCGCTAGAACCCCAGCCCGTCGAAGCGCCGCGTCCCCGACTGCGCAATGCCGCGATCGGAACCGCAGCGAGCACCCTCGCCACCGCCGGAGTCGCGATCGGCCTCTCGGTCCGGGCCAGCTCGCTCAGAGACGAATACGACCAAGCGGCAGCCGAGTACCGGATGAGCGGCGACCCAGCGGATTTTCAACGCGCTCAAGACCTCGCCGATCGAACCGATCGATTCAACCTCGCGGCCGACATCTTCTGGGGCACGACGATTGCACTCGGCGTCAGCGCGATCGTCCTCTACAGCCTGCACCGCAAGAAGCGGAAGCGGGAAGCCCCCGAAGTCGCTGTTTCGGTGTCGAGAAACGGCGGGTTCGCATCGATACGCATGCCGTTTGGAGCTGCGCAATGAATCGCTGGCTCGCACCGCTGGCGACGTTGCTCATCGGGGGGTGCTCCTGGGTCAACGCGCCCGAGCGCAACTTGGTTCCGCCGGACGGCGGCGTCGAGGGCGGGATCGAGCTCTTTTGCGACGATGGGCTCGACGACGATGAAGACTTGGCGTTCGACTGCGACGACACCGATTGCTCCGAGGAGCCGGCGTGTTGCGAGCTCAGGCGAACGACGCTGAGCGAAGACTGGACCGCGCCGGATCTGAGCGCGGGGTGGACCTTCGCGCCCACGGCCGGTGGCTCATGGTCGGCTCTTCGGCCTTCGTTCGAAGGAACGACCTTCATCGGAGGCTTTTTGCCCGGCGACTCGCCCCGGGCGTTGATCAGCAAGGACTGCGTGTCGCTGGCGCTTGGCGGGTGGGTCGACACGAGCTTGCGCACGACCGATTCGACGGGATGCGGCCCGAGCGACCCTTGCGACCGATACGCCGGCGTCGTGCTCAGCGTCGCGACCGACTCCGCGCCCGGCAACAAACTCCAGGATGAGCTGGCGGTAACGCTTCACGCCGGCGGCCTCGTTCTAGTGACCCAGGCAGATGTCGAAGTCGCGCGCGCGAGCGTGGGGATCGACGAGAACGTCGACGTGGGGATCGAGCTTCGGCCGACCCTGGACGATTTCAATCTCCCGATTCTGATTGCCAACGTGACCGTGGCCGGAGAGCGGGTCCTCGAGCGATTCACCGTGGCTACCATCGGGGACCTGGTCGGCAGCGGCGACTGTTCCGATGTCCCCGGGCTCCACGTGGCGGCGCAGGGCCGCGGCGAAGGCGTTTATGTAGGGCCGCTCGAGACCGCGAAGCAAGACTGTGCCAATCCGAGCCAGTTCGATGAACAAAGTGCAACTTTGAGTGGCGCGAACCTCGAATTCACCCCGTCCTGGGTGGAGGCCTATGTGGGTTCACCCGCGTTGGCCAGCTCACGGAACTCGGTTTCCGATATCCAGTGGGACTTGATCGTCGAGGGGAGCAACCACGACCCCGAGCTCGAGCCGACGACCCACATTGGCTACGCGCTGGGGCACGCGAGGGTGGCCACCGACGAGGGAGGCGACTGGCGTTTGGATACCTGGGAGAGTAGCGAATCACCCAAGGTGGGAGACGATCCTCCGTCATGTTTGGATGGCACTTGCGACGACAACCGAAGCGTTCGGGAGCCCCACCTGCTCGCTGAGCTCGACGACGAACAAGAGCTTCGCGACCTCGTGTTGTCCTTCGCCCGCGAGTTGGTGACCACCCCGAGCGAGCGCGATGTCTTCGGGATTGAAATCGTCCGGCCAGTTGGTGCGCCGGCGACCTCCATCGCGCTTCCATCGACGCCGACGCTTTCCCCCGACGAGATTCCGGAGTGCGTGAGCTTGCGTGATCCCGCGTTAATTCCAGTAGATCCGGAGGCACAAGATGGCTATTGGCTACTCTTCACCTGCATCGAAAGCGCCGGCGCTGCGACTGAAATTCACGCGGTCCGCATCTCGCGCGCGCTCGAAGTGATTCGCGAAGGTGGCGGCCCCATGCGGCGCGTGGTGCTCGTCGCGAGCGAGCTTGGGCCATTTGCGGCCGCCGGTATCCGCTCGCCCGAACCGGTGATCTCGTTCGAGGAAGACGGCCTCCGTCTTCGCATTTGGTTCTTGGCCCAGAGCACGCCAGGCGACTGGGCGGTGGCGCTTGCGGAGGCGCGTACACACGACACTTGGGTTCTCCAGTTCGAGCTTCCCGAGCCCGTGCCCTTCCCCGTGAACCCGATCCTGAGCAGCACCTCGACTCTCGTTCGAAGCGGCTGCCTCGATGAGGAGTGCAATATCACTGGAATCGCTGTGACCCCCCGAGCGGACGATCCGAGCCGGCTCCGGTTCCTCTTGGCACGGCGCTTGAATCTACCGGGTGGGGGTCGCACCGACCAATTAATCCCTTTGGAGCAGACTTGGAGCAAACCGTGAGCCGAAATCTACGAAATAAATGCTGGAGGTGGCTGCCGTTGGCTGCCGCGCTGGCGTTGGTTTCGGTGGGGTGCGGTGCGGACAGCAGCGCTGGGGGAGCCGCACTCGGTCCCGGCGAAGGTGGTGCGAACGGCGACGCTAGCTTTGACGGCGCGGGCGGACAGGGCGGCGACGGAGCGCCCGTTTCCGAGGGAGCGGGAGGCGTGCCGGACAACCCCGTCGATCAGCTCTTCGCCAATCCGCAGAGGAACGCTGGGGACGTCCTCGGTGGCGACGCCGGCGCCGCGGTCGACTACGCGGATGCGGCGCGAGCCTGCTACGCGAGCCCCGACATATGCGGCAACGCGGAGTGCAGCGCGTTCGCGTCATGTTGCGTGAACACCGGAACTTGCTGCGAGCCCATCGTCAACGACCCGCCCCTTCCTTCGATGCTCGACTTTCGGCAGTGCGCGGGACAGACGGTTGATCAGTGCGCGGCAAGCGTGGGCTCGAACGCCGTCGCGTTTGGCGAGCTCGAACCTGTGATCACTGGCCGAGGTCTTGTGCCGAACGGAACCGCAACGGCGGAAGGCGGCGCGGTGATCGGTGACTTGCTAAATCTCTCCTCGCAACGCGTCGACGTCGACGTCCGGTTCACCCTGCCGGTCGGCTGCAACGGAACCTGTCTCGAAAGCGCCGGCGTAGCGTTCACCGCCAGCGCGCCGGGCGCGTTCGTCGACGCGGACGTGGGGCTGCTCCTCAGCGGCTCGCGCGGAGCGGTGAGCGTAATGATCGGCGATGCGGTCGCGGACTCGTTCGATGCGGGCACCGACAGCACACAATGGCGATTGGTGGTATCCCCCGAAGGCTCGGCGCAGGTATTCCGCGATGGCAACTCACTAGGGACCTACTCCTTTGATTCCGCAGCGCTCGAACAGGCTCGATTCGTGGCTTTCGGGCGCAACTTGGGCGCCGCCACCACGAGCGCAGCGATTGCCCTCATCGAGGTCGAATCGTCGTTCTGCGACAACCCGCAGTCCTGGGTCGGACGAGAGCCGCTCTCGATCACGCTCGACGGCAATGACGTGCCCGGGCACGCTTCCGCCGGCGGGCCTTCGATCGTCGATCAAGGGGTGCGCAAGCGCATGGCCTACGAAGTCGGCGGTGAAATCTTCGTGTCCGAAGAAGAAGCGCCCGGTGAGTTCTTCCTCGACGACTTGAACCCGGCGCTCATCGCGACGGAGTCCTACGAGGCACTGGGCGTGGGCGACCCCGAGCTGGTGTGGGACGGAGGCTCCTTGTTCCTGTTCTACACCGCGCGAGACGAAACCGGCGCGGGAAGCATCGGCATGGCCGTGTACGCCCAAGAACCCCCCGTGTTCGTAAAGAGCGAAGCTCTCACCCTCGCGTCCACCAGCGACGCGGTGTCCTACGATGCCCCGAGCGTCGTCTACCGAGATGGGCTTTGGCTGCTCATCGTGCGCGCCACTCTTTCGGGCGGTGCGACCGAGCTTCGCGCGTTCTACACGAACGACCCCGGCACCCGCTGGGAACGAGTGATCAACGGCGGTCTCGAACAACTGACCCGGGTCGAGGACGCAACCTCCGAGATCACCGACCCGAGCTTGATCATCCACAACAGCGCCTACCAGCTCTACTACGCGCGACGCACTGGGACGCTGTGGTCGGTGGAGCTTGCGGTGTCGGACGAGCTGCTCCTGTGGCGGCCGATGGGTGAGGTCCTCGGTGGCGCTGACGAAGGCTTCGACAGCCTCGGCGCGCGGAGCCCCGACGCCCTCTCGCAGTCCGATCGGATCGACATCGTTTACTCCGGCCAGGACGGGGTTTCGTTCCGCCTCGGCACCGCCTCGCGCGCCGCCCCCTCGGACACGGCGCCGAGCATCTTTTGACACGGCGCCGCTGGGCGCCGATGTTGAGGTGATGGCCTCTTCCGAGACCGAGCCGCCTCCTGCACACCCGAGTCCCAAAACACGTCGGCGGACCAGTGTGCTCATCGCGGCCTTCGTCGCGCTTCAGTTCTTGATACCGCTGACGTACCTGACGCGCGAAGACGCCGCGGACGAGCGCTTCACCTGGCGGAGCCTCGACCCACCCGCTGCGCCATCGTGTGAGACCAGCGCATCACTGGAGCGCTTTGACGGGCAGAGCGAAGCGATCTCGGTAGAAAAGCTGATCCACCAAGACTGGGTCGACTACGTCGGTCAGGGCAGGCGCGCCGTAGTCGATGCGTTCCTTCGAAAGCAGTGCGAGGCGGAAGGCGTCATGCAGGTCGAGCTCGTCAATCGCTGCGACGGCGAGCGCGGCACCCGTGCGTACAACCTTCGATGCGGCGGTGAGCGGGCGCACGAAACCGTGAGGACGGCCACGCGATGAAGCCGTTGGAACGCTACTGGTTCGGAGACGTGGCCCTAGCGCGGCCGTACTTGGTGCTTCGGTTCGTCCTCGGGCTGCTCGCGTTCGACACCTGGCTCAACATGATGCCTCATGGGTCGAAGTACGGCGTGGGCGCGTTCAACGTGGCGCACTTCCCGTGGTTCGACACGTTCGTTCCAAGCTCTGCGTTCTATCTCGGGGTGCTGGCCTTCACCGGTGTCCTCGCGCTGAGCCAAGCGCTCTATCGCCCTCACCGAATCGCGATCGTGCTCATCGCCGCCGGCTACACGCTCGGTTGGTCGTGTAGCCTTCTCGACTCGGTCCCGTACCACTACCTTCTTTCGCTCTACCTCCTGTGCTTCGTGTTCTTCCCGATGCTGAGTGCGCGTGCGGCCTTCTCACGCTCCGATCGCGCTCCGCGAGGAAGCGTCGCGGCGTATGTTCTGTTCTGCGTCACCACGGCCATCATGTACTTCTACGTCGCCGCGTGGTCGGCCGCGGAGGGGCAATCGTATTGGCTGCCCATGGCCTGCTGTGTCGCCTATCTGATCGCGAGCATGCAGGACCGTGCCGAGCTCCCCGCCCTTCGCATGGCAGCCCCCCTCCTGGCGGCAGCGCCTGTCGCCTTCCATCTCTTGGCGCCCCAACAAGGCTGGCTGCCCATCTACATGATCGGAATCGCGCTTGTGGTCTTCGCGCCGACGCAGTGGCTGCATTCATTTGGGCGGACACTGACCCGGCCGGCAAGGCGCCTGGTCGAAGAACGAAGCGAGGGCGGCATCGACGAGCGCGCCTCGCAGGTGTTCTACCTGTCGCTTCTCGGCCTCGTCGTCGCGCCGATGGTAAGCATGTTTGTCGACATGCCGGGCGTGAAGACGGGGTGCACGCTAACGGCCATCGCCATGCTGTTCGTCATGGGGCGCCAACTCTACTTCACCCCGCGCTGGCGCCCGTTGTGGCGTGTCGCCAGCCTCTTCGGTGGCTGCCTCGCCCTGTGGATCACAGTGACCGCGAGCAACGCGCGATTCGACTACTATCACGAAGGCGCCGTCGACGCGGACCGCCGTGGCGACCACGACGCCGCGATGATGTTTCGTGAAAAAGCCGATCGCTACGCCCCATAGGTCGATTCCCACCGATTCCGATCAAGAACGGGTCAATCGCGGCGGTGGCTGCTAGTCTCCGCCTGCATGTTGACGGGTGACGGCTGGATCACGGTCGGGGTGATCGTCGGAATGGTGGTCGTCATGGCGGCAAACCTGGCTGGGCCCGACCTGGTGCTGATCGCAGGCGTCACGGTCCTGCTCCTGACGGGGATCATCGAACCGTCCGAGGCGTTCGTCGGTTTTTCGAATCCCGCGGTCGTGACCATTGCCGCGTTGTTCGTCGTTGCGGCAGGCGTGAAGGAGACCGGCGGCCTGGATCTCGCCGGCCGCGTCGTGCTCGGCCGCCCGCGGTCCCTTGCCGGCGGCCAGCTTCGCATGATGTTTCCCGTGGCTGCGCTTTCGGCCTTCCTCAACAACACGCCGGTGGTCGCGATGTTCGTGCCGCTGGTCACCGGCTGGGCGCGCCGCTGCCACTTCAGCGTCTCGCTGATGCTTCTGCCACTTTCGTACGCGTCGATTCTCGGAGGCACCTGCACCCTGATCGGAACGAGCACGAACCTGGTCGTCGCAGGGCTCGCCCAACAGTGGGACCCCACGATCGAGTTCGGGATCTTCGAAATCGCTCAGCTCGGCATCCCGGCGCTCGGCATTGGAATGCTGTTCATCGTCATCACCTCGCAATGGCTGCTCAAGGATCGCCGAGGCGCGCTGCAGGAGCTCGGCAAGGCGCGCGAGTACACCATCGCGATGCGCGTGGAAAAAGGCTCGCCAGTCATCGGAGAAAGCATCGAGGAGGCGGGGCTCCGTTCGCTCCGAGGCGTCTACCTCTACGAGATCGAGCGCGCGGGCCGGGTGCTTGCAGCGGTTCCGCCTGCGACGGTGTTGCGCGAAGGCGATCGGTTGCACTTCACCGGGGTCGTGGATTCGGTGGTCGATTTGCGGAAGCAGCGCATCGTCCCCGACACCGACCAAGTCGATAAGATCACGGCTCGGCGCGACAGGCGACTGGTGGAGGCGGTGATTGGCGCCCATTCGTCGCTCATCGGGCAATCCGTCCGTCAGAGCCGCTTTCGAACGATCTACGACGCCGCGATTCTCGCCGTGCACCGCCAAGGCGTGCGCGTGACGGAGACCAAAGTCGGCGACATCCGGCTTCAGGCCGGGGACGTGCTCCTGATCGAATCTCACCCGGAGTTCGCCCATGCCCGCCAGCGGGACCCAAACTTCGTGCTGATCGCCGAGGTCGAAGACAGCGCTCCACCACGCCACGACCGCGCGTGGCTTGCCGCGGTGATTCTCTTCTTGATGGTCCTGGTGAACGTCACCGGCAGCATGAACCTGATGATCGCATCGCTGAGCGCGGCAGGAATGATGTTGCTGACGCGCTGCCTCACCGGGGAGCAAGCCCGACGCTCGGTCGATTGGACCGTGCTCATCGCGATCGCTGCGGCGTTTGGAATCGCGATCGCCATCCAGAAGAGTGGCGCAGCGGAGGTCATCGCGTCGAGGATCATCGACTTCGCCGAACCGTTTGGAAGCGTCGGCGTGCTCGTCGCGCTCTACGCGTTCACTGCAGTCCTGGCCGCACTGGTGACGACGAAGGGGGCTGCGGCGCTGATGTTCCCCATCGCGGCTACGGCAGCGGAAGCGCAGGGGATCGGTCTGCTTCCGATCAGCTACATGATCATGATCGCCGCGGCGACCGCCTTCTCCACGCCGATCGGCTTCCAAACCAACCTGATGGTGTATGGCCCTGGCGGGTACAAGTACACCGACTTCCTGCGATTGGGCCTGCCGCTCCAAGCCTTGGTCGGGATCTGCACCGTCACCATCATCAGCCTAGCTTGGCTCTGAGCACACATGCCGCGTTTCCCAAACGTCTCCCAACACGCCCACTCGGTTTCACACCGCGTGTACAGCAACCTCGAGCAGCGCGCTCTCGGAAGCAACGAGCAGCTCTATCGGCTGCACGTCGGGGACACTTATCGCGACCCGGTGGCGCCCGCCCGAGCCGAGCGCCAGCTGAGCGATGAGCATCCCGGCCTCCACAAGTACGCTCCCGTTCACGGGGAGCCGAGCCTGATCGACGCGTTCATCGCTTACGTCGAAGGACGCCACGGCGAAACGCTGAATCCGGAGCTCGTCCAGGTCATGTCGGGGGCGACCGCTGGCCTGAGCGTCGTATGTCAGGTCTTGCTCGAGCCGGGCGACGAGGTGTTGCTTCCGTCTCCGTTTTGGCCGCTCAGCCGGGGAATCATCGCAACGAAGGGCGCCGTGCCGGTGCAAGTGCCGTTCTACACGCGTCTCGACGAGCCCGGCTTCGACGCGGAGGCGGTGCTCGAACGGGCAGTGACCGACCGCACCGTCGCCCTCTACATCAACACCCCCAACAATCCGAGCGGACGCGTGCTCTCGGAGGTCACCGTCGAGGTCATGATGCGCGTCGCCAAACGTCACAACCTGTGGGTCCTTTGCGACGAGGCGTACGAAGAGATGTACTACGCGCGGGAGCCGCCCGGCGCGGTGTGGAAGCGCCCCGACATCCGCGACCGGGCGATCGCGTTTCACACGCTCTCCAAGACCTACGGACTTGCGGGCGCGCGCGTGGGTTTCACCCACGGGCCTGAAGGCGTAATGGCCGCCATTCGTGGCATGCAGACGTTCCACACGTATTGCGCACCCCGCCCCATGCAGTTCGGCGCGGTCGAAGCGCTCCGTCAGGGCGGTAGGTGGATAGAAGATAGCCGCGCGCTCTATCGCACCGCAGGGTACGAGGCAGCTGACGCGATGGGCGTTCCCCGACCGGAGGGCGGAACCTTCCTTTTCGTCGACGTGAGCGCCGAGCTCGGTCCCGGCGACGAGGACTGCAGCGCTTTCCTAGAACGATGTGCCGACGCGGGCGTCCTGCTCACGCCGGGACGATCGTGCGGGGCCGACTACGCGAAATGGGTTCGCCTGTGCTTCACGTCGGTGCCCCCGGCTCAGCTTGCCGTCGCACTCCAGAAGCTGGCTCCTCTTGTTCGAACACCACCCGCTTGAACCACGCGTCGATCGAGGTCGAGCCCGGGCCGGTGAACGTCAGGCACGCGTAGACGGCCGCGTACAGCATCGGAAGCTCCTTCATCGCCCAGGGGTCGCCGAAGTGGTGCACGAACGCGGCCACCATCATCGCGATGAAAAGTGTCACAGACGCGAGCCGGCCAAACAGACCGAGTAGCAGCAAGATCGAACACCCGACCTCGGCAAAGAGGATCAGCATGGCGCTCATCTCGGTGCCCACATTCAGGGGGTCCGGAAAGCTCTGAAGGAGCGTCTCGTATTCGAGCGCCTTGGGAATCCCGTGGCTCAGCATCAGCAAAGACACCGAAACCCGGAGCAAGAAGACGCCGTTCTCAGCGAGCGTTCGTCGCATGCGGGACGTTATATTACATTGAGTCTGTGGGGCCATGTCCAACATGCGTTTCGATGCCTCTGGCGGGGTACGAGGCGAGTCCGGGCGTCAATGTCGAGCTGTGCGCGCAATGCCGAGGGCTCTTTTTAGACCGCAATGAGATCCGCGAGCTCGTCGGCCGTGGGTCACTCGCCAAGGCAACCGAAATCGTGCCCGTCTCGCTCGGAGGCGAAGTGGGCATGCGATGTCCGAAGTGTGTCGACCCGGCCATGCAGCCGCTTCGCGTGAAGGGCGCGGCGGATGTCGGCTCCTGGCAATGCCGCTCTTGCGGCGGGATGTGGCTTGGAGAGGGGGCGTTTTTCGAGCTGGCGCGAGCACTTCGCACGTCGCTTCCTTCGCCGCGGGTCCTGGCACCGCTCACGGTCAGCCACTCGCCGCCCGTCTTGAAAGGCTCGGGGCTCACACACAGCCGCAGCCAGTACGACCAAGGGATGGAGAATCTCATCGCGGTGCCGCTGGTAATGCTGTTGAGCTGGCTATTCTGCTCGACCAACTTCGGACGCCTGATGGCATCTCTCGTCGGCATGCCTTTTCACGAGGTCGGCCACGCGGCGGCGTCGTGGCTTAGCAGCCGCATCGCGATTCCGTTGCCGTTCTTCACCTTCTGGTACGACGATCAGTCGGTGTTCATGGGACTGGTGGTCGCTGTCGTGCTCGGCTGGCTACTGTTCCACACCTACCGCGAAAAGAACTGGTTCATGCTTGGTAGCACTGCGGTGGTGTCGCTCGCATGGGCGGTAATCACCTTCCTCATTCCGCCTTCGCGGACCTTGATGTGGCAGATCCTCGCCGGCGCGTTGGGCGAGCTCGTGTTCGGCGCTTTCCTGTTGGTCGGGTTCCACTTCGCGCTCCCCGACCGGTTGCGATGGGACTTCTGGCGATGGATCGCGCTGATCCCAGCGGCCCTCTGCTTCACTCAAGCCACAATGCTGTGGCGCACCGTATCAGCCGACGTCTCCCAAATGCCCTGGGGCTCGGCAATCGGCAGCGATAGCGACGGCGACATGAATCGCCTAGTCCAGCAGTTCCAGTGGAACGCCAACGACCTAGCCGACTTCTACCTAAACATCGCCTACCTAAGCCTCACAGCCCTAGCCGTAGCCTACACCTACGCAGCCTACCGCTTCCTCCAAAGAAAAAGGGGTCAGACCCCTTTTTCAAAGGGTTAACTGAAGTTCCACTTGGCTTTGTTCTCGGCCACTTGCTCGGGCGTCGGCTGATCTGTCCCCTCGTTCACGGGGACCTCGAAGTCGTCCTGGTTGTCCATCATCTTGGCGTTGAGCGCAGTGTCCTCTGTGAAGACCTCCGGAACCGACGCGTCTTCGTAGATGGCTTCCCACGGACACTCGGGCTCGCACGCGCCGCAATCGATACACTCTTCGGGCTGGATGTAGAGCTGGTTGGGGAACGTCTCTCGATCGTCACCCTTGTACTCGTAGATGCACTCGACGGGACAAACATCGACGCAGGATTTGTCGACGCAGTCGCGGCAAAGACGTGTAATGACCCAGGTCATCGGACTCCCTCCGGCAAAAAGTGGCTGAACGCTAGCAGGGGCTCCGACGCCCGTCAAAGACGGCCCGTGACCACGCTATCGCTTGGATTTCGAAGGCTTGCGCTTCGGCGCGGCGGCCTTCTTCTTTGGAGCCTCGCTAGGATGGCAGCCGGCACATGTGAAGTTCTCGACGCCGAGGAGCTTGCCCATGGAAGGCGTGACTGTCTCCTCCATGAACTTCACCATCTCGGGAAAGGTCGACATCATCCCGCGATGCCCCGGGGTCCCCTCAGGCGGAACGATGTACATCGAGGGAGCGGGCATTTTGAAGTCGATCTCGCGCATCTCCTCACCATGGCAGTCGACGCAGTCGAATTCAGCAAACTCTTCGGCGTCATGAGCCGCGAAGAGCTCCTTCATGATCGGGTTTACCTTGCCGATCATGTAGAACTCCTTGTCCGCAACGCTCATCTCTTCCCAAGCGGAGTCGGGCGCGGTAATCCCCATGGCCTCGATGGCGCTCACCTTGCCTGTTGACCCGGTCGTCGACTTCGACCCGCCACAAGCCCCCAAAAGCAACACGAGCCCTACCGCGACTGATTTCATGGTTCCTGTCATGGCCACGCATGGTAATTCAAGCTTCGTCACGATGCCCATAATATCGGGTGAGGTCTGACCGTGGTGCGTACAATCAGCTTGGGCCTGGTTGGCGCGGTCGTTACAGCGTGGTTCGCGATGGGTTTGTTCTCACAATTTCAAAGACAGATGGTCTTCCCTGGCCCGGAAGGTGTCACCGAGCCCTTGCTGCATGACGTCGCCGCGCAGGTCGGCGCGACCGAGCTCCGCATCCCCACCGATGACGGAGAGACTCTGTACGGATGGCACAGGGCCGCGATTTGGTCCGGCCCGCGGCGCGTCGTGTTGTACTTCCACGGCAATGCATCATCGCTGGTCGCGCAGTTGGAGCTCCAGAACCTATTGCTGAGTGAGGGTTGGGACTTCGTCGGCATCCACTACAGAGGCTACCCTGGAAGCACCGGCCTCCCGAGCGAGCCAGGCCTGCACAAAGATGCGATGGCCGCGTGGAACTGGGTGACCAACGAGCTCGGCATCGAGCCGGACCACGTTGTGATTCACGGCCGAAGCCTCGGCGGCGGCGTCGCCGTGCAACTAGCCGCACACGTAAACCCGGGCGCGCTCGTGCTCGAGTCGACTTTCACCTCGATCGTCGACCTCGCAAAGGAACACTACCGTTGGCTTCCCGTTGGCCGCGTGTTGGAACACCGGTTCATGACACGCGACTTCGCCGATCGCCTGTCGTGCCCACTGCTCGTCGCGCATGGAGCCTCGGATTCCATCATCGATGTGCACCATGGCAAGGAGCTCGCGAGGCTTTTTCGCGCGGACCAATACATCGAAGTCCCGCGAGTCGACCACAACGACATGTTGCTCGTCGGCCTGATCGCCACTCGATACCTCGACTTTCTCGAGAGCGTGGTGCCTGCCGCTCAGCAGTAGAACTGGCTCGCCCACTTTCGGTATTCGGGGATTGGGCCGTCGCCGTCGCACAGCATGGGCTTGGGCAAGTACTTCTTGTGTTCCCAGATCGGAATGTCCTGCTCCATCTGCCGCACGACCTCGTTGATCACCGCGGCAGCAACGCCGCTTCCTTCATCCGCCTTGCGCTGCGTGAACGAAAAGCGTGAAGCGACCGAGCCTCCGTCGATGGGTGTGTGCGACAGCAAGAGGACCGTTTCGCAGATGCCGGTGAAGCGGGTGATCGTACAACCCATGCCGTGCGCCTCGACCTTGATTTGGCCCTTCACCCCCCCGCGCGGCGTGCTCATGTCCAAATGTTGAACCGCTCGGCGAATGTGGCCGTCGAGCTCGAGCTCCGACTCGGGCACCTTGGTGGTGCCGTGCACGTATCGGAAGTGTGCTCGGTCGACCGCGTTCTCACCGATCTCCTGGTTGTGCGTTCGTACCGTCCAGGCATGACGCTCGAGCGGGGTCCAATCGCCGCTCGACACCTCGGCAACCGCCGGGATCTCCCAGGTCGGTGGCGCACCCTCGCCATGGTGCCAAGCCCAGATGATCTGATTGCGCTCGAGACAGTGCCAAGGCATCACCTTGGCCTTGGGCGGGATTTTCTTTGCGTAGGGAACGTTGCGGCAGACGCCGCGCGTATCGAACTCCCAAGCGTGAAAAGGGCAGCGGATGCGATCGCCATCGACCACGCCGCCGTGCCCAAGGTGAGCGCCCAGGTGCGGACAGAACGCATCGAGCAAGGCGACTTCACCGCCCTCGGCCCGAAAAAGCACCAGATCTCGACCGAAGTAGTGGAGCGGCAACACGCCGCCGGGCTCGAGCTCGTCGCCGTAGGCGATTTGAAACCAACCGTTGGGGATCGAAAACGGAAACCGCTCGCTCATGGCGGGCTATAGTAGCATCCTGATGCGAGTCGCTTCTACCATCGTCCTCGGGTGTCTGCTGCTCGGTTTGCTCGGCTGCCAACGGGGCAAACAGCAAGCCGTCGTCATCGAGCCGCACGCCATGCAGAGCAGCACTACCTGGGTTCCGGGCGACCCATTCGGTTCGGCCAGCCCTGCGTACGCGCGGTTGGTCGAAGTCACGGACGCCGCAGTTGCCGCGACATGGAGCGGCGCGCTCGAAGACTTCGCGCCGTGGCTCGAAGACGAAACTGTTGCGGTCGAACGAGCCCTCGCGTTGTTGAAGGCGCTCCGCGTCGGGCCGCGCGACGTCTACGCCGTCGCCAACGGACGGATTGCAATGGTGTACGATCACATCGCCGTTGCCCTAACCGAAGCCTCGCGCGTAGCCGAAGAGGCCGGCGTCGACTCGGACTGGAAAGGCGAGGAGGGGCGCATCTGGACAACGTCCAATGCCTTCTGGGCGCGGTGCGCACGCGGCTGCAGCACAGGGGGAACGCACTTGGACGCGTGGGACCTCCGATGCCGGAGTGGGCAGGCAAATAGCGCAGCGAAATTCGACCCTTAGCCCATCCTGAAATCGCCTCGACAGCCCAAGTGAAACATGTTCTATTTCTTCTCTATGCCTAAAGGGAAGAAATCGCTGGCCCCGAAACCGGCCGAGCCACCGTTGGTCCTCACCAAAACCGACGGAGAAGCGTGGGACGATGAAGCCGATGTGGTTGTCGTCGGGTTTGGCGGAGCGGGGGCGTGCGCGGCGCTCGAAGCAAACACAAACGGAGCGCGGGTGCTGGTTCTCGACCGTTTTCATGGGGGCGGCGCGACCGCGATCAGCGGCGGCGTGTTCTACGCCGGCGGCGGGACGCACATCCAGAGCGAAGCCGGAGTGACCGACGATGCGGACGAGATGTTTCGCTACCTGTCGCTCGAGGTGCAGGGCGTCGTATCGGAGGAAACCCTTCGCGACTTCTGCGACAAGAGCGTCGACAACCTCACATGGCTCGAACAGCACGGGGTTCCGTTCGAAGCGTCGCTGTGTCCGTACAAGACCAGCTACCCAACCGACGACTACTACCTCTACTATTCGGGCAACGAAGGTTTCACGCCCTACAAGGAGGCGGCCAAGCCTGCTCCCCGTGGTCACCGTGCCAAGGGCGCCGGTCTCCCGGGCGAAAGCTTCTACGAGCCGCTTCGTGAAAGTGCGCAGCGTGCGGGCATCCAGGTCGAGTACGAAACACGCGTCACTCGCCTCGTGATCGACAGCCAGAACCGAGTCCTCGGCGTCGAGTACCGGCAAATCCAGAAGGGCTTGTGGAGCCAGCTCTACCGGAAGCTGCACCAGGCCGGCATTGCGATCGTCAAGTACAACCCGAAGCTCGCCGCGAAGCTTCGCGAACGTTGCTTCCGGATCGAAGCCGAACACTCGGTGCTCAAGCGCGTCCGGGCGGTGAACGGCGTGGTCCTCGCCGCCGGCGGCTTCATCTACAACCGCCAAATGGTGAAGGAAATCGCGCCGAAATATCGCACGGGCATGCCACTCGGAACCCCTGCCGACAACGGAAGCGGCATCCTGCTGGGGCAGAGCGTGGGCGGCAAGACCGACCTCATGGACCGCATCTCGGCGTGGCGATTCATCAACCCGCCGGAGGCGTTCGCCAAGGGCATGATCATCAACCAACAGGGCGAGCGGTACATCAACGAGTTCAGGTACGGCGCCGCCGTGGGCGAAGCGATGGTCGAGGAGAACGATGGCGTTGCCATTCTGGTCATCAATGGCGAGCTCAAGAAGATCGCCCGCGAGCAGTGCCAGCCAGGCAAGGCGCAATGGTTCCAGCGCGCCCCTGCCCTGCTCAACCTGTGGTTCAACAGCAAAGAGGCCAAGTCGGTCGAGGAGCTCGCCAAGGTCGCCAAGGTCCCCGTCGACGCGCTTCGGAGGACCCTCGATGAGTACAACGACGCGGCGGACGGCAAGACCGCCGACCGCTTCCACAAGGACACCGACAAGATGCACGCGATGCGCAACGGTCCCTACTTCGCGATCAACGCGGGGATCAAGAGCAAGCGCTTTCCGTGCCCAACGCTGACACTTGGTGGGCTCGTCGTCGACGAACGAACTGGCCAGGTGAAAGGCGAAGATGGCGGGGTGATTCCTGGGCTGTACGCAGCCGGACGCAATGCGGTGGGCGTGTGCTCTCGACAGTACGTCAGCGGTCTGTCGATCGCGGACTGCGTGTACTCGGGCCGTCGTGCCGGCGGTGCGGCAGCTCGAGGCGAGGTGTACGCGACGAAAGGCGCTCCGACGCCCGCGCAGAGCCCTCCGATCGAGGCGAAGGCCTTAGAAGGGCTTCCGGTGAGCCGCGAGGTTCAGGTCGCGGACCCGTCGCCAGAAGCGCATCAAAGGGCGCCACGCCGTGCCCGCAACGAAGGGGCCTACCCGCGTCAATCGCTCAATCGATCGATTCGGCGTCCCGGCGGGACCACGCGTGTGTCATCATCGCCGCGGGGGCGGCTTTCGAAGCGCGCGCCCTGAGCCGCCATGATCCTAGAATCCGAGCGTCGCGCGATCGTCGAAACCCTGGTCCGGTACTGCACTGCGCTCGACACCGGAGCTTGGGATCTTCTCGGCGACGTGTTTCTTCCGAACGCCCGCGTCGACTACACCGGCGCAGATGGTCCGGTGCTCAGCGGAGCGGAAGCTGCGCGCTGGCTCGAACAGAAGATGGCTCCCTTCAAGGTCCTGCAGCACTTCGTTTCGAACGTGCGAGTGGCTCAAGATGGCGACGAGGTTCGTTCGACCGCCTACGTCCTCGTGGTTCACGGCTACAAGGGCGACGACGGCGAGATGCGCTTCTTCGACCTCGGCGGCGAGTACAACGACCGCCTCGTGGAGACGTCGGCCGGTTGGCGAATTTCGGAGCGCATCCTGACCGCGCGCTGGGTGCGCGGCGATATCCCAAAGGACTGACTTGACGGAGGAGCACCGCGGCACAAGGGTGGCTATCGGCAATGACTGACAAGCTGAACGACCAAGAAGCCGAAGAGTGCGTCCGAAAGCTCCTCGCCTACCTCGGCGACGACCCGGAACGCGAAGGTTTGCAGGACACGCCCCGCCGCGTCCTTGGCGCGATGAAAGAGCATTTCCGGGGCTACGAGGAGGACCCGGTTGGGCACCTCTCACGAACGTTCAGCGAAGTCGAGGGCTACGACGAGCTAGTCCTGATCAGCGACATCGAAATCTACAGCAACTGCGAGCATCACGTGGTGCCGTTCGTCGGCAAAGCGCATGTCGCGTACATCCCGGACGGGAAGGTCGTCGGTTTGTCGAAGATCGCCCGTGTCGTGGACACCTTTGCCAAGCGGCTCCAGGTCCAGGAGAAGCTCACCGCACAAATCGCCAACGCGATCAACGAGACGCTGACCCCACAGGGGACCGCCGTCATCCTGCAGTGCCAGCACTTTTGCATGTGTTATCGCGGCGTCCGCAAGCCCGGGTCCTGGACGACAACCAGCCGGTTGACGGGATGTTTCCTCAAGGACGAGGCCGCGCGCATGGAGCTGCTGACCCTGATTGGCATGCCGCGCTCGATCGGCGGCGCGGGCAGCTGAGCCGCCTCGATCTCCCCCGAGTCGCGGCGTAGAGTAGCCGCATGCACGAGCAGCATTACGACTGGATCATCATCGGATCAGGTTTTGGCGGAAGCGTGTCCGCACACCGGCTAACGCAGAAGGGCTACAAAGTCCTCGTCATCGAGAAGGGGCGCCGGTTCGGGCCGGAGGACTTCCCCAAGACCAACTGGGACCTCAAGCGGTGGATGTGGAATCCGGCGATGGGCCTCAAAGGAATCTTCAAGATGTCCTTCATGAAGCACATGACAGTGCTTCACGGCGTAGGCGTTGGTGGTGGCTCGTTGGTGTATGCAAACACGTTGCCCACACCCACGTCGGCGTTCTTCCAGTCGGGGTCTTGGAGCGAACTCGCTGACTGGGAGGCGGAGCTTGCGCCTCACTACCAGACGGCCAAGCGCATGCTCGGTGCCACCCCCAATCCGCTGATGACCAAAGGCGACCACGTCATCAAAGAGATCGCAAAGGACATCGGACGCGAAGAGCACTTTCACCCGACCGAAGTCGCGGTCTTCTTTGGGGAGCCTAACAAGAAAGTGCCTGACCCTTTCTTCGAGGGCGAGGGTCCGGACCGCGTGGGCTGCAACTTCTGTGGCGCCTGCATGACGGGCTGCCGAGTTGGCGCGAAGAACACACTCGACAAGAACTACCTGTACCTCGCCGAGAAGAACGGGGCCGAGGTCGTTCCCGAGACAGAGGTCACGGCGATCCGGCCGCTCGACGCCGGAGGTTACCGAATCGAAACCAAGGCGACGTTCGGCAAGGCGAATCCCCGTGAAGTAACCGCGAACCGCGTCATCCTTTCGGGAGGCGTGATGGGCACGATGCCCCTTCTCCTGCAGATGAAGGAAGACCCGCAAGGTCTGCCCAAGCTGTCCGACCGGGTGGGCGATTTCGTGCGCTCGAATAGCGAGGCGTTGTTCGGTGTTGTGTCTCCAGAGAAAGACGTGAACTTCTCCAAGGGCGTGGCGATCACCTCGATCCTCCACACCGACGAGCACAGCCACATCGAACCCGTTCGCTACGGCGCTGGCTCCGGGTTTTTCCGCACGCTGCTCGCCCCGCATGCGCCCGGACCGACCGTCCTTTCCCGCATGTGGGGGGCGTTCACGGCGTTTGCGCGCCGGCCGGTTCTTTGGCTGAGAGCGCTCTTCGTCAAAGACCTCGCGAAACAATCCCAGGTCCTGCTGTACATGCGCACGATCGAGGGGACACTCCGCATGCGCCTCGGCCGCGAGATCCGGACGGGTTTTCGTCGCGGGCTGGTAACCCAGGTGGACGATCCGAGCCAGGCGCCATCTGCCTTCATGGAGGAAGCCACTGAGCTCGCCGAGAAGTTCGCGGAGAAGGTGAACGGCGTGCCGACTACGCTCATGACTGAAACCCTGCTGGGCGTGCCCTCGACCGCTCACATCCTCGGCGGGGCATGCATGGGCGACTCCGCGGAAACCGGCGTGATCAACGCGAAGCACGAGGTGTTCAACTATCCGGGCCTCTATGTGATCGACGGCTCCGCGATCTCCGCCAACCCGGGGGTCAACCCTTCGCTCACGATCACCACGCTGGCGGAACGCGCGATGAGCCTCATCGCCGACAAAGACACCGCACCAGCAATTAACCCTTCGGAAAAGGGGTCTGACCCCTTTACGGAGGGGTTACGAGTTGGGTGAGGGTTGTGTTGGGGTCGGTGGGCTCGGGGGGTTCTAGTTTGAAGGTGTCTACTACTTCGGCGCCGCGTTGGTCGCAGTAGTAGGCCCATTCGCCCCATTGGGGATCGTCTAGTTTGATGAACAAGGCCATGCAGGCGTAGTAGGCTTTTGCCGAGAGCTCTGCGAACGGGGTGAGGTGTTCGGTGAGGGCGCCGGTGTAGATTTCGAGGAGCTCTTTGTCCTGGGCGATGTTCTCCGGGACTGGTGCGCCGCGAATGCTGCCGGCCATGTCTTCGTACATGTAGCCGAAGAGCGCAGTGCCGATGCCGCGCTCGAAGAGCGGATGGGTGCGGAGCGCGTGTGTGGCTGCAAGCGCGCGGTCGGTCGCTGCTTGGCGCTGGAGGAGCCAATCGCGGAATGCGCCCTCGGCCCAACTCTCGATGACTTCCGCCGTGGCGTCGTCTGGCGGCTGCGGTGGACGAACCGCCACTGCTTCTTCCACCCGGCTCCAAAGCTCCTGCAGATCGTTGCTGAGCTCCGCACGCGGGTACACCGGTTGCGGGACTGGAATCGGGCTGACGACCACCTCTTGCTGTCCGTCCGGGGTCTGCCGGCCAGCGCAGCCGATCCCGAAAGCCAACATGATCAAAAGCCAACGCCACATGCGGCGAGATTAACAGGCGGCGATCCCGGGCGCGAGTTTTGGGCCCAAAGTGGGTTGACTTGGTCGCGAATCCACCTTTCCATCGCGGTATGGCAGCCTCTCTCGTCGAGCTGAGCGACGCCGCAAGCGTCGACCGCGCCGCCCGCGCGTTGTTCGGCAGCTCACTCGACACGAGGCCGGCGGTTTCTCACAGCGCCGCCGTTTGGCGGGCCGATGAAGAGGAGCCTGTTACGTCGATTCGGATCAATGAGCACGGCCCCAAGAGCGATCTCGATTTCCTCGCGCTGCACATTGGGCGCGCGCGCGCGGACGGCATCATCATCACCGGCAAGATCCTACGCGAGGAGCCCACCCTCACCTACGATCTCCGCGCCGACCCGCGCTGGGGTGATGCCTTGGTAAGTTGGCGCGAGCGCCGCTGGGGTCTCACCGATCCGCCGTGGCTGTTGATCCTGACCAGCCGCGGCGAAATCGACTTCGACCACCCGATCTTTCACGCAGACGTGAGGCCGCTCATCTTCACGACCGACCGCGCCGCCTCGCGGAAGCTCGCCGCGGCCTCCTGCCCGGTCGTCGCAGACGAGTCGCCGAGCATCGGTCGGGCGATCCAGCATCTACAGGTCACGCGAGGGTGCGATTGCGTGTCGATCGAAGCCGGCCCTTCGACGGCTCGCGCCCTGTACGAGCGCCCAATGCTGGTCAAAGAGTTGCTGCTCTCGGTTTACCTCGAAGCGTCCCTCGACGAACGCGCCAAAGGAGCGCCCCTGGTGAAGCTTTCCGAGGTGCGGCGCTTGTTTCACAGCGAGACGTCCGCCACGCACCGAGAAAGCGGTAAGCACTGGAGCTTTCATCGCCTCCGGCGCTAGCGGCGCGGCCCCTCTCGCTGTAGCCTTGCGCGCGCCCAAGATGCTGAACCGACTCCGCCACATTCCCCGCAACGCCGCGCTCCTGGCCGTTCTCTTGCTCCTGATCGTCGTGAGCCCGTCGATTCCGGAGACCAGCCCCGGCGTGCTGTTCGAGCTGGTGTTTGACTCCATTCTCATCGCCGGCGTGTATTCCGTCGGCCCGGGCAGGCATCAGTGGCCGTTCTTGATCTTGACCGCGGTGACCCTCGCGGTCCGCTGGGGAGAGCACCTATCCGGCGCTCCGCAGCTCGACGTGGGCGCTCTCGCCATCACGGTTGTCTGGATCGTCTACGCCGTGTCGATCCTCATCGCCCACCTGTTTCAGCGCCAGGACGTCACCGTGGACACCATCCTAGCGGCGATGGTGACCTATCTGCTGGTGGCAGTCGCCTTCACCTTGGTGTTCGAGATCCTCGAGCTCACCAATCCGGGTTCGTTTAGAGGCCTTCCCGACGACGCTTTGCGACACCGAGCAGAGCTCGGCAGCACGATGCTGTACTACAGCTTGGTCTGCATCACGACGATGGGCTACGGCGACATCGTTCCGGTGTCCGCCCTCGCGCGGCCACTTTCGGTTTTGGAAGGCGTGTTCGGGCAGCTTTACCTGGCGGTAATGATCGCGCGCCTCGTCGGCCTGCACGCCGCGAGCGAACGCGGAAAGACAGACAGCTCCAACCGGAACTAGAGACCGAGCCAGTGCTTTCCGTGAACGAAGACTTCCAGCCAGGCCAGAGCTATCCACTGGGCGCCACGCCCTACCCACACGGCGTCAACTTCAGCGTCTACTCGAAGCACTGCGACGGGCTCGATCTCTTGCTTTTCGACTCAGCCGAAGACGCGAAGCCCGCGCGCGTCATTCACCTCGACCCCTCCCGCAACCACCGCACCTTTCACTACTGGCATGCGTTCGTGCCCGACATCGGCCCAGGCCAGATCTACGCGTACCGGGCGTATGGACCGCACGAACCGGCGCAGGGGCATCGGTATGACTGCAACAAGGTCTTGCTCGATCCGTACGGACGCGCCGTCGCTGTGCCGCGAGGCTACGACCGTGAAGCAGCTCGGCGCCCTGGAGACAATGCAGCAACAGCGATGAAGAGCGTGGTTGTCGCCCTGGGTCACTACGACTGGGAGGACGATGCTCCGCCGGATCACTCGTCGGCGAAATCAGTGATCTACGAAATGCACCTGGCCGGGTTCACGCGGCACCCAAGCTCAGGCGTCACCAGCGAAAAGCGCGGGACCTACGCCGGCCTCATCGAGAAGATTCCCTACCTTCAGGATCTGGGCGTAACGGCGGTCGAGCTCCTGCCGGTATTCCAGTTCGATCCACAAGAAGCGCCCCCGGGCCTTACCAACTACTGGGGCTACAACCCCGTTTCGTTTTTTGCGCCTCACTGCGGCTACGCCTCGTGCACCGATCCCCAGGGCGTCCTCGACGAGTTTCGAGACATGGTCAAGGCGCTTCATCGGGCCGGAATCGAGGTGATCTTGGACGTGGTCTACAACCATACCGCCGAGGCCGGCGACGGCGGAGCTACCTTGTGTTTCAAGGGCTTGGATAACGAGGGCTACTACATTCTCGACAAAGACGACAAGGCGCTCTACGCCGACTTCAGTGGCACTGGCAACACGCTCAACGCCAACCATGCCGTCGTCCGGCGCCTGATCCTCGACAGCTTGCGATACTGGGCCCAGGAGATGCACGTCGATGGCTTTCGGTTCGACCTGGCCTCGGTTCTATCGCGTGATATCGAAGGCCACGTCGTAGCCAACCCACCGGTGCTTTGGGACATCGAGACCGATCCAATCTTGAGCGGGACGAAGCTCATCGCCGAGGCCTGGGATGCATCCGGGCTCTATCAAGTGGGGAGCTTTTTTGGCGACCATTGGAATGAATGGAACGGCCGGTTTCGCGACGATGTGCGCGCTTTTTTCAAAGGCGACCGTGGATACGTCGAGGACCTCGCCGCTCGCTTTCTCGCGAGTCCCGACATTTACGGCCATCAAGAACGCGAGCCCGAACAAAGCATCAACTTCGTCACCTGTCACGATGGCTTCACGCTGAATGACCTCGTCTCCTATGACGAAAAACACAACTGGGCGAACGGCGAAGAGAACCTAGACGGAGCCGACGACAACCGCAGCTGGAACTGCGGCGTGGAAGGCGAGACGGACGATGTTGCCGTGCAGCATTTGCGAAACCGTCAAATCAAGAACTTCTTCACGACGAACCTCTTGGCACTTGGCGTGCCGATGATCCTCATGGGAGACGAGGCGCGCCGCACGCAACACGGCAACAACAACCCCTACTGCCACGACAGTGAGCTCACCTGGTTCGATTGGCGCATGATAGAGAAGCACGCAGGGCTTCATCGTTTCGTGAAGAAGCTGATTCACTTCCGATTGAGCCTGCCCGTCGACGACCAGGGGCTCAGCCTCAGCGACCTCCTTCACCAGACGCCCGTTCACTGGCATGGCGTGAGGCTCGACGAGCCGGACACGGCCCACAATTCCCACAGCTTGGCGTTCACCATAGAGGGCGTTCGCTACTGGTGGCATTTGATGTTCAGCGCGCACTCTGGGCCCTTGACGTTCGAGCTTCCCGCCGTGCCTTCGGAGAAGGCCACACGCTGGACGAGATTGATCGACACACACATGGATTCACCCGAGGACTTCTGTGATCCTGCACAGGCGCCGATCGTCGATGGCCTGAAGTATCGGGTCGAACCGCGGTCGGTCGTGGTTCTCTTGGCCGACCGCAAGGAGGCGTGAAGCTCTTGGAACTGCCGCGGCGTAGCGGAATACTTCTGCACATCACCTCCCTGCCAGGGGGGCCGTTCACGGGCGACCTAGGCCCTTCCGCTTATGCGTTCGCCGACTTCCTCGCGGAGGCAGGCCAGGCATGGTGGCAAACCCTGCCGCTCAACCCCATCGGCCAGGGAAGCTCCCCTTATTCGAGCATCGCGTCCTTCGCGACCGAGCCACTGATGGTTTCCCCGGAGCTTCTCATCGAGGATGGGCTCCTCGATGCTGAGTCTCTCGATGGTGTGCCCAGAGCGTCGACAGACTGCAAAGGGAGCTTCGCGGCATCGCGACTGTTGCGTGCAAGGCTGCTCAGGCGTGCATACGAAGCCTTCTTGAAGCGCCCTGCATCGTTCTCACCCGCTTTGGCCGATTTTCGAGCTCGCGAGCAGGCTTGGCTCGAGGACTACTGCCTGTTCGCGGCGTTCTGCGACCACTTCGGCACCTGCAACTGGACGCACTGGCCCGATGAGATCGTGAAGCATGAGAAGTCGGCCCTTGCAGCTGCGGCGGCCGAGCTAGAACAGGAAACCAACTACCTGGCCTTCCAGCAGTTTTTGTTCGATCGACAGTGGCAAGCCCTCAAGAGCTACTGTCACGAAAGAGGCTTGGGGATGATCGGTGACATACCGATGTTCGTGTCCCACGAGAGCGCCGACGTTTGGGCGCATCAGCAGGCCTTTCTGCTCGAAGACAACGGCCTCCCAGAGTTCGTGGCGGGCGCTCCGCCCGATGCGTTCGCCGCGCAAGGACAGCGTTGGGGAAACGCGCTCTATGACTGGGCCTATCACGAGCAAACCGGCTTTCGTTGGTGGAACGAGCGACTCACGCGGCAGCTGGAGCTGTTCGATGTGCTTCGGCTCGATCACTTCATCGGTTTCAAGCGTTACTGGCGGATTCCGAGAACGGCCGAATCGGCGATGGACGGCTGCTGGATCCCAGCGCCTGGTGAGGCGCTCTTCGACGAGCTGGCAAAGGTGCACGGCGAGCTTCCGTTGATCGCCGAAGACCTCGGATCGGTCACGCAAGAGGTCTGGGATCTACGCGATCGATACCAGTTGCCTGGCATGAAAGTGTTGCAGTTCGGATTCGACGGCGGCGACGACAATGTTCATCGACCGGACACCTATCCGACAAGGAGCGTGGCCTATACGGGAACCCACGACAGCGACACGACCTTGGGTTGGTACAAAGCACTAAAGCATCGGGCGCATGAGGGAGATCCGAACGCAGAGGCCGAGCTGCGGAACGTTCACGAGCGCCTCGGCACCTGGGACGAGGCCGAAATTGCAGCCGCCGCGATTCGAGCGCTGTCTATGTCGCCGGCCAACACGGTGATCCTCCCCTTGCAGGACGTGCTCAACCTCGACGGAAGCCACCGAATGAACACCCCCGGAACGAGCCGCGACAACTGGACTTGGAGGCTGAAAGAGAGCGAGATCAGTGCAGCGGTCGCAGGACGACTGCGAGAGTTGGCGGAAGCCTCCGACAGACGCTGACCGGCTCCCTTACTCCGCAGGCACAGGCGCCGTCGGCACCCCCACGGCGTCGTCCTTCTTCGCTTTGAAGAGGATCGCGTAGAGCACAGGCACGACCACCATCGTGAGGACGGTCGCAACCGCCAAGCCGCCGACGATCGTGACAGCCATGGCGATGTAAAACGCGTCGGTGAACAGCGGAATCATCCCTAGGATGGTCGTCGCCGCAGCCATCGCCACGGGGCGCAATCGACTCGAACCACTGTCGAGAATTGCGACATATGTCGACTTTCCTGTGCTGACCTGCAAGTCGATTTCGTCGACGAGCACGATGGCGTTCTTGATCAGCATCCCCGACAAACTGAGGAAGCCTAACAACGCCATGAAACCAAAGGGCTGGTTGGTGAGCAACAACCCGGCGGTCACGCCGATGATTGCCAGCGGCACGGTGAGCCAAATGACCAACGGCTGGCGAATCGCGTTGAACAGCCCGATGACGATCAACACCATGATACCCACGAAGATCGGGATAGGCGCAGCCAACGCCGTCTGCGCATCGACGGTGCTCTCGTACTCGCCCCCCCATTCGACGTAGTAGCCTGGTGGGAAAGGCATCCCCTCGATCTGCGGCCGTAGTCGGTCGAGAAGCGCCGGGGCCGACCCATGGTCTGGGTCGGTCACGACGGTGAGCGTGCGCTTGCGCTGGCGCCGCTCGACGACCTGGTCCGTCCAGGTCGTGTCGAGACCCGTCACCACGTTGGCAAGCGGGATGTAACCCTGGGCAACCGGGCTCCAGATCGGGATCTGGCTCAAGCTGTCGACGGTCAGCCGCTCGGGCGAGGGCGCCCGGAACAGCACGGGGATCACCTCATCTTGCTCTCGGTACACGCCAGCCGGCTTGCCCTCGAACCCTGCTTGCATCGCCTCTGCGACCATCCGAGTGGTGATGCCGTGAGCATCCGCCTGCTCTTCGGAAAGTCGCGGACGAACCACCTTGACCCGTTCGAACCATCGGCTGCGGCAACCCTTGGAGTCGTAGGTCGCTTTGCAAATCGCCAACGCCTGTTGCTCGAGGTCGCGGAGCACGTTGGGGTCCGGGCCGACGAGTCGAGCCTCGATCTTGCCCGGCTTGCTGGGTCCTAGGTCGAAGGTCCGGCCAAACGCAATCGCATCAGGAGCCACCTCACGAACGTACTTTTCGGCCCTCTCGATATCGCGGGCGAGGGTGTTGTAGTCCTCGATATCGACGAGAAACTGGGCGAACCCGCTGTGGCTCTTCTCTGGCGTGAACGTCAAGATGAAACGAAGCGGCCCCTGACCGATGGCGGACGCGACATGCGTGACGCCTTCGAGCTCAGCAAGACCTTGCTCCAAGACCGCAACTCGCTTTTCCGTCTCGTCGATGTCCGTGCCGAGCGGCCAGAACACATCCACGCGGAACTTGGGCGTGGTGGAAGCGGGAAAGAACGTCTTGCCGGTGAACTGGAACCCGTAAAGCGAAACCGCGAAGACGAACAATACGACCGCGACCGTGACCCAACGAAATCGAATGCAAACGGCGAGGAGCCCCTTGTACCCTCTGTAGAACGCGCTGCCGTAGGGGTCCTTCTCCTCTTCTTCTTTCACCTTGCTCGGCTTCGGAGGCTTGAGGAACCAAATGCCGAGCAACGGCGTGATCGTCATCGCAGTCACCCAACTGAGCGAAAGAGAAATGCCGATCACGGTGAAGAGTGACCGGCAGAACTCTCCCGTGCTGTCGGGCGATAGGCCGATCGCAGCGAAGGCGATGATGGCGACCGCTGTCGCGCCGAGCAGCGGCGTCGATGTCTGGCTGGTGACCTCACGCGCTGCTTCCTCTGCATCCATGCCACCATTGATCCGCACCAACATGCCATCGATGATGACGATCGCGTTATCGACCAGCATGCCAAGCGCGATGATCAGCGCGCCGAGCGAGATGCGCTCGAGCGCAACCCCGGCGGGTCCCATGAAAATGAACGTTCCGCAAATCGTTAGCACGAGCACGAAGCCAATAATCAAGCCGCTTCGAAGCCCCATGAAGAGCAACAAAACCACGATCACGATGAGAATGGCCTCGATCAGATTGATGAGGAACGCGTCGATCGCGGTGGTGACCATGTCGGACTGCATGTAGATGACGCCGAGCTCCATGCCGAGAGGCGTCTGACCCTCGAGCTCCGCCAGCCGGGCCTTGATCCCCTCGCCCATCCTAACGACGTTCCCGCCCTTCTCGGTCGACACCCCGATGCCGATAGCCCGGTGCCCGTCAAAGTGGAGCTTGTTCGTTGCGGGATCCTGATAGCCACGCTTGATTTCGGCGATGTCCCGCAGGCGGACCTGCGACTGGTCGCCCTTGCTGATGAGGATGTCTCCGAGCTCCTGCGACGTATGGATCAGGGAATCGGGTTGAAGCTTGACGTACTCGACGCCCACGTTGACGCGACCCGCATCAACGACGACGCCCTCGGCGACCAACTGCTTGCCGATATCGTCGCTTGAAATTCCAATTTGAGATACGCGTTCCCGATCGAACTCGATGTAGACAACTTCAGGCAAGACGCCAAAGAGCTCGACCTTCGCGACGTTGTTCACGAGAACCAGCTCGCGGCGAAGGAGCTTGGCGAAGTCGTACAGCTCACGGTAGCTGTACTCGTCTCCTTGGAGCGCCAAGAACACGCCGTAGACGTCCGAATAATCGTCGTTGACCAACGAGGGGCCTGCACCGGGAGGTAGCTGCGACTGTGCATCCCCGACTTTGCGTCGGAGCTCGTCCCAGATCTGCGGTAGCTCCGCGCTGTCCACGGTCGACCGCATTTCCACAGTGATCGTCGACATTCCAGGGAGGTTGCGCGATTCGATCCTCTTGATCTTGCCGAGCTTCTGGATGGCGAGCTCGAGCTCGTCGCTCACTTCTTCTTCGACTTCATACGCGGTCGCGCCGGGATACTGCGTGATGACGAGCGCTTCCTTGATGGTGAACTCGGGATCCTCGAGCCGGGGCAAAGCGTTGAACGATTTCATCCCGGCGTAGACCGTCACTACAGTGAGAACGATGATCAGCGTTCTGTTTCGAAGCGAAAAGCCGGTGAGATTCATTGCCGTGTCTCGTCCGATTTCTCCATCTCGGTCACGACGCGCCCCTCGGTCAGCAAGTGCACACCGGTCGTGGCGATGGCCTCACCGCCTTCGAGGCCTTCACTGACGACGATGCGATCTCCTCCGGTGATCTTACCGACGGTCACGGGCCGCTTCGACACGGTCATCGACTCCTGGTCGACGAGCCAGACGAACGGTTCATCTTGGGAATCGGCGACTACCGCTTGGGCAGGGACCAGGAAATCATCCGGCGCCGTGGTGAGGAGGCCGGTGAGGACCAGCTTGGCGGTCATCCCAGAAAGCACGCTGACCCCCTTGGGTTTCTCCATGGTGAACGTCGCTCGAAAAGTGCGCGTGTTCGGGTCTGCCGCGGTGGCAAGCTCCGAGAGCTTGACGGGGAACTGCCGGCCTGGAATTGAGGATAGCTCGACCATCGGCTTGGCCTCTGCGTTCCACCGCGCGAGGTCGAAATCAGAACTTCTGTCGGCCTTGTCGCCGGCTAAATCTCGTTCTGGTACGTCGACGACCACCTCCATCATCGACTCATCCTGCAGAAGCAGCACGGGCTCGCGCGCTGCAACGTTCCGAAAATCGGTGACGAGCTTGCGCGCAATGACGCCATCGAAAGTCGCCCGTAGCCTCGTGTCTTCCAAAGCCTTCTGCTTGATGCGCAGCTCGGCACGGCTCACGTCGCGTGCCCGAGTCGCCACGTCGAGATCGCGCTGCGTGCCAGAGCCGGATGCAAACAGCTTGCTCTCGCGTCGGTACTCCGCGTCCGCGAGTCGAAGGCGCGCGCGCGCCGCCTCGGCCTGAGCCTGGTAGTCGCGTTGGTCGAGCCGTGAAAGGATCTGGCCCTTCTTGACGATCTGACCTTCATCGACATTCCAGTCGATGATGCGTCCCTCGACCTCGAACGCGAGCTCGACGACCTTCTTGGACTTGATACGCCCCGGGTAGTCCGGCCGCGTGCTCCCAAGCTGGCCCGAGAGTCGGTAGATCTTGATCGGCCGCGGCGGCGGCTCGACCTCGAGTATTTCTTCCTTCTTACAGGAGCTGAGCGTCGCTAGCGAGAGCAGCAACGGCACCAATAGGAGGCCAGGGGAAAGGATTCTTAGGGGCATAGAGAACTCTGTCTTCAAGGCTTTTCTCGGGTTCCGTCGGAGAGCCGGCAGCATAGGGAGGTCAACCGACATTGCCAAGGTCAAAGTACCGTTGCCGAAGGCATCGAAAGGCTGAGAATTCCGCAGGATGGTCTAGGGGATCGTTCGCTGGTCGACTATGCTCCGCTGCCTATGCGGCTCCTTTGCCTTTCCCTATTCTCTCTGCTGATCACCCCAGCGCTTCTCGGCGCCCAGACCGACAAACCGCAAGTCAAAGTGACGGCGGTGTTCGACGGCCCATCGCCGGCCTTCGACGCCGTCACGCAAGACTTGGCGCGTGAGATCCGAACGCAGTTATCCGATCGCTTCGACGTCGTGCTCGTGCCTCTCGATTTCGAGGGGGACTGGACCGCCGAGGGAGTCGAACGCCAACTGGACGCCGCCTATTCTGATCCGGAGATCTCCGTCGTGTTCGGGTTTGGTCACATGGCGGTTCGCGCCGTAGCCGCCCGCAAGGTCCTTCCAAAACCAACCATTCTCCCCTTTGTGATCGAGGCGCGGAGGCAAGGCCTACCTCGGCGAGGCGACGTCAGTGGCAAACGAAACCTCAGCTACATCAGCGAGG